>JAVZNR010000003.1 GCA_038882715.1 Candidatus Bathyarchaeia archaeon | reverse complement strand
TGACATGGACCTGTGGCTCGGAAACGAATTTACTACAAACGATAAGCTCGGCTGGAAAAACCTAGAAAAGGAGGTTGAAATCCTACAGCAACACCTACCAAAGAAGGGCGTAAATAAGATAGCTGAGCTGGCAAGGAGGGCAGGAGAGATAGCGGAAGAAGCGCTTAACGGCAAAGTAAAGATCCTAGACGAAGACTTCAAAAACATTATCCAGACAATGCTTTAAAAATTTCTTCCTCAATAAAGCATCTAAATTGGCTTACTACTAAGATAAGTCAAGGTAGTTAAGTGAAAACGCCCGTTAACTATCAATTAAGCCTTCCAGAAGAAAACGACGAATATATATCCCGGTAAAATTGTTGTATGTGTGGAGAATATAAGTATACTTACCCGCGCATGCTCCATACATAGGCTAAAGCTCCCAATGGGCCTTTACGGCTCTTTGGTAGTTAGCTCCGCCTAACGCACAACCATATTTTAACTACCGTCGCTTAGTTTTTAGGTTTCGAGTGGCTTAACTCCCCTACGATTACAATGTTATAAGTTTCATTGACCCAGCTCTTTTTACTTTCTAGCGCTAAACACTTAAGGCTAGTTCTATGGAAAACCTCAAGTATTTAAACCCGTCTGCGCGGCAACTGTTGCGGGGGATAAAGGATGCAAATATACCCGGTTTTTGAAAACTATAGATATTTGTGCTGGATAAAGAGATTTGCTTCACATTATTCCTCAATTAGAAGGACTACCGTTATCAGCTCGTTGTCAGCTCTATCCTTCTTCTACTTAAACAGCACTTCAAGAAAAAGAAAAGGCTAAAGGAAAGGAATTGCACCGTTAATAGTGAAGTATTGAGCCAAAATAGACAAGCGCTATTGGGGGCGCGCTCACCCCATACGCGGGTAAGCAGGCTTATGGGGCGGCTTTGACGTGAAATTCTTAATGCATGTAGCTAACCTCAAATTTCTTATGAGACTAATATTTTGATTGATGAAGATAGATCTGTTAAGCCTATGGCATCATTATTTCTTCCGTAAACGTATTAGGGTTGTTGCCGAGTGCCAGCATTGTAGGTATGGACTTACTGAGGCGGATTTAGAAGAAGGAAAATGCCCGTCGTGTGGAATGCCGATAAGGAAGAAAGGGGGTGTGCGCCAATCTGATGGATAGATTTTTAATGTATTTGTGTTGCCTAACGCTAAGATAGCTTTAACATTCACCTAGAAGTGGGCGAACACTTGTAGACCATCAATCCACTGATGGTGAGTATAGATGATGGTAAACGAGACATTATTAGGGTGTGCACCTTGGAAGATAAAGGCACGCTATGCTCTATGATTGGGCATGTTAGGCTCCATTAGAATGGCGATTGCATGTTATAGAATGTTTGTTCTACGTCCATAGCCTAAATAGTGTGATCCTAACATTATACCATTTTTCTATAAGTTTTATCGCTTCCGTGAGATTTCTCAGCTGGAGCCCCCTTATAATTTTAAGGCGTTCGTGGGATAGATAGCCCAAGTTTCTTCTTATAGCGTATCTATTGCATACGCATAATGTGAAGCCTCCCTGCCGCTTTGAGTACCTTGCTGTAAGGTCCCCGGCGCCAATAATCCTACCCCTATAATCCCTAACGACGACATTTGGGAAGAGCAGTATTCCCCTACGTAAGGTTAACTCTAACTCATAATCTTTAATTCCACGCTGCAGATCTATGAACATAAAGGGGCCAATTTTTTCAGCTAGAGCTGGCCTAGCGGCATCCAACACATCTTCTTGATTTGGCTCGTCAGCTCGAACATAAGCAAGATAAATGTCTCTCTTATGCTTCCTTAGAAGAACCTTCCATACTCCTTTTCGAACCTTCTTCGCGACAATTCTACCGTGTATCTCCAGCGTATTCACGTCCATTACACCAATAGGATAACTTATCCACCACCTGCCCAAACCATGCCACCAAACACATAATTAGATTGCTAGTTTGCAAACGCACTTAATTTACCTTTTAGGCGCTCCACGACCTCCGGGAAGGCATTTAAAATCTCAATCATATCTTGGCTTAGTGGGCCAAGACTCCTTGTAATAACTTTGCCTTTAACCTTCTTTTGAACGTAAAGATAATTTCTTCCACCAATAGTCTTAATGGTCACACCATAACCCTGATTAATATACTCTTTAAGGACGCTGTACTCTCTTGTTGCCTTAAGCACATCCTCACCGAACAGTGGATAAAAATCTAAATAGGATCGAGCAGCACCCCACCTATTCAAACTATGGGCAATAACCTCATCAATGCGCCCCCTATTATAAATTCCAATTTCTTCTAGGAATTCGTCATCGGGGATTGGGGGCGTTAGGACCTCAGGAACTAGGAATATTGGTCTCAGCTCTAGGAAGCCATGCTTTACCGGAGAAAAAACGACTACGCGTCCTTTAGCCACACTATTTCTAATTTTTTCTGCATTAAATAAGGAGCCGGTTATCTCAGCCAAAATGTCTGTATCTATAACAAGCGATTTTGTTAAAACTATTAAATCGAATGCCCTCATAAGTCTCTTAATCTCATCTGAATGAAATATGGGTCCTGGGATGAGCACTAATGGGAGACCACTCTTTTTAACTTTCATAATAGTATCTATTGAGGGGTTAGGGATGTGGCAAGCATATATTCTGAAGGGCTCTATATTTGCGATTCTCGCCATCTCAGAGCAGAATTTTTCTAAGATTAAATCAGTATTCATAGTTAGGGAAGATAGGACAATGATTATTCGCCCTTCTTCAGCGAGTTTGCCGAGGTTCAGCTTGAATATGTCAACGCTTTTCCTGCCAAGAGGATCAACATATACCACATCATCTATTCTTTTTTTAGGAATGCTGGAAAGGATAAGCTTGTCCACCCTGATTGGTCTACCATTATATGTGATTAAAAGGAAACCCCTACCACAAATTATGTCCTGCAGCATCAAGCTAGTCAAAAAGAGGAATTCACTAGTTGGCCCATCAATAAGAACATTTATACCACCTATCAATTCATAGCCGATATATTTCTGGTAATGCAGATCCATACCAAAAAATAGGATTTTTTCTTCAGCCCTGGGCCTACTCATAAGGTGCTGAATAAACCTTTCATGTAACAAACGCTTAATTAAGTCCAAATCCCCTCAACAAACTCTAAATTATGATTATATTTAAATTTTTCCTCAAAAATAGTTTATTTTTTGAAAAAAGGGAAAATATGGGCTCGAAACGAAAATTAAAATCTAACCCCCGGCACCATTTATATACTTTTGGATGAACCCCCGACACTTTACTTCCGCCTCCTAAAGAACTTAAGGCCTTCATGCTCGCAAACATACTCAAAGCCGGCCTCAATGAGCTGAGCGATCTCCTCCGGGGTTCTCGCAACCTTACATATGTATTTATCGTCTTTAAGGCCCTCAACCAGATGCATGTAAACCAAAGTGTTTTTAATGTTCTTGTGGCCGATCAGCCTCATAACATGCAGTATGTCCCTTGTCTTCGCATACTCCATTGTTGCCTTCCAATGGCGTATCGTGTGGAAGCTAATTTTAAGCAGCCTTGGTTACTGAGCTTATGCGCTATCTTCCACCTATGCCTTAAGAAGGTTCTTGCCAAGTTATCTAAATCCTTGTATCTGCTGAACAGACCCAACAAACTCAACAGCGGAGAATATACCCCCTCCCCCATAACTATCCCCTTCCATATGCTTCTTTTTAGCTTCTCCCGCATTTTCCGCAAATGAAGCGCTCTTCTCCGTCAGCAAACTTAACATAGAACTCTAGTCCTATTCCACCGCAGAGCGGGCAAGGTTGCCAGCGTATTGGCGCCTCTTTCTTTAAAACTGCAAAGGGCTTAAGAGGTGCCCCCTTTATCCTGCTGTTTGTTTTGTTGTGTCTGTTGAGTGTATCGTTTCCACGCCTGAACACCCTTGGCCGTTAAAACATAGCCTTTGGCTGTCCTGATCACAAATCCGTTCGCCTTAAGGGAAGCCATCTTTTGCCTTATCCAGCTCGCATCGTGGTTAGTTTGGTTGGCTAATTCCGCCTTAAGCTCTTGCTCACAACAAGCTCACTTACTGGTACTTTGCCATCGCGAATCAAGTCGCATGTTTCAAGAACGTAATTGAGCGCTTTCTTACACTGCCTTTCTAAGATTTCTCTAGCGTCTTCAGCATCAAACAATATCTCCATGAGTTCGGTCTCAAATTTCTTAATGAAGTCCGGGTAGTCGTGGCGTCGGAGCTCTATTCCCCTATAAAATAGTTCGCCATTAGTTAGCTTCCCGAAGTAGCGCCTTGTGGCGTCTATGTTTGGATCTGCCTCCTGCTTTAGCAGGACAAGAAATTTGAAGTGCTTATCCAACGTGATAGGTAAGCTTGTTCTCTCGCTAATTTCTCTGGCTAGATCCTCGAAGTCCCCTCTAGATGCACCTTTCTTTTTGATGAAGAGGCTGTCGCTGTCGGCATATATTACCTCAAAATCATTTTGCATCGCTATATTCATTGATTTCACGAGGATATTCCTGGCAATTCGGTTAATCTCCTCATAGCAGGCGATATTTCCGAACCTGTTTGCGAAGCAGCCGCTGTAGCCGTAGATGCAGACAAGGATTCCCTTTAAAGCCTTCTGCCTCTGTTCGCACCACATCCACTCGCAACTACCTTCAGGGAAACTTTTCTTAAGGTGCTTGAAGTAGAGTCTCCTTTCCAGGTATTTTTTAGTTATCTGCGGTAGGAAAACCGTTGTGCCAGCCCTGATAACCTCTTTTGAAACCGTCTCATAACTGACATTATATTTTACTATAATGTTCGGGAACATTGATTCAAAGTCTAATACTCCAACATTCTCATGCAGTCCCGTTTTCGGCGAGAGTATCAGGCTTCCTCTATCGTCAAACACGAGATCCCTCGCAGTCTTAACATATTGAGAGGAGGCGCGGGATTGAGGAATGATAATGCCCCTTTTAACAGCCTCATAACATTGCCTACTATCTATTATCTTACCGGCAGGCCACCTAGCCGCTAGACCCGGAGGGGCCAGCGAAAACCTTGAAAGCTCAACGATGCCAGCTACCCCAACAGATAAGAATGTTTCGAGGTTGAGCGGGACTCTGCCCATATGCGCATACGGCAAAAGTCTATTTAGCCCCAGGCGGTCAGCATCTTCTCTGCCGAGCTTAAGCTTCAATCCGATAGCCTCAGCCCTCTCTAGGATGTAAGAGATCTTTTCATCCACTTCATCAGAAACTAAAAAGTCCGGATCCAGCCTTTCGATTTCTTTAGAAAACTCGGAGAGCAGCCTCTCCTCGCCGCCCTCAAGGGACTTAACTGGGTTCAAATACTCATCGAAAATAACTATCTTCGAGATGGGATCTGTTTTTGCGTCGGGAGTTAGCTTTCGGCTTGAAACTTCAATATCAAATATCATGCTCGTGAATGGGGGAGGTTTAATCTCCTGCCAATCGTCCAGAATCTCAAAGCAAATTAGCTCATTCCTCTCGTTATAGGAAAAATCAATGGCGCCTGTTGGCGGAAGATCTTTCCAGAATAAATACCATTGGATGTGTGGAAGGTCAATATTATAGAAGGCTTGTATGCCACTAATCTCCGATAGATCTTTGAGAACCCTTCTATAGCTCTTTGTTGAGTCAACGTCGATGCGAAGAACCTTTCTCTTCTCCGAAGTTAGGGACGTATATTTCCACTCGCATTTTATGCCCGCTATATTTGGATGAGTGGTCAACGCCACGGTTAATCCCTCAAGATCAACGTCTTCTTTAAGCTCAATGTAGAAGCTAGGCCTATACCTGTCCGTTAATCGGACAGATTTCCCATCCTCTGTTTTTATCCACAGTACTGCCTCGCTCCCAGCGATATAGGCGTCTAAAAGCCACCCGCGTGCCCGCCTCATTAAACTATGCTTCCCCTACTCCAAGACCTTCTTCAGCGACGCCTCCATCTCCTCCATCTTTGCGCGCATCACTTTTATTTGCCTTAGCGCTTCCTCAATGAGCTTTCGGTTGTCTACGATGGCAGTTACCAACATTACGTCGAGAACCGTTGGGATCTGAGCGTAGCTCATAGCGCCCTGCTCGCTGCTCCAAACCTGTATAAGGCTGTCAAGCGCTTCTCTCCGCTTCGAATCCAGAAGAGCCTCCCTATAAGTCCTTTTAAGGTTATCTATCTCCTCTTGAAGCATAACTCTAAATGGATGGGTTACTCTGCCCAATAAATCACCTCCCTCAAATAACCTAATATTAATTATTCCGGACCTTCTATTAGGGTGCTTAACGAGAAAAACCGAAATCAAATCCCTCTTACTTCTCCTAAGGTAAACTATTACCGAAGCCTTATGCCTGAGAAACCTTCCTCCCTCCGGCTTCGGTATCCTATCGTGGCGGCCTCCAAGCGGCCTGCAAGAAGCCACCAGGGCTACGCCGCTCTCTGCGCAAACTCGCCATATCTCGGTTCTTGGTGGTGGCTTTCCAGCCGGTAGCCTGGTGGCTGTTACTGGTCCTCCGGGCGTCGGTAAGACCATTTTTGCTGCGAACTGGATTTATAATGGTGTTGAGAGGCTTGGCTGTAAGGGCTTGTATGTGAGTTTTGTTGAGGGGCGGAAGAGCTTCTTTGAGAATATGCGTGGTTCGGGGTTAGATTTTGAGAGGCTTGAGCGCGCTGGAAAGTTTAGGTTTCTGGAGATGGTTACGCTTAAGGAGGCCGGCCTCCCAGCCATTATTGAGCAGATTTTAGGCGAAGTTGCTGATATAAAGGCGAATATGCTTGTCATAGACTCTTTTTCAGCGATAGCGCAGGTTATTGAGAAGCCCTATGATATGCGCATGCTCGTCCATAGCGTTTTGAGTAAGATTGTTAGGGAGATGGGCTGCACAACGATGATAATAATCGAGAAGATGAGCGCCGAGGAAACCTACGAGCCAGCCGAATTTCTATCAGACTTCATAATCCACCTCAATAAGGCTGAAGTCGATGGGGCTCCACTAAGATACTTAAAGATACTTAAGGCCCGCGGAACAGAGATACGGCAGCCACAATTAGCATTCACGTTAAAAGGCGGATTCAAGGTCTTCAGGCCGCTGCCTCCAGGTAGTTTTCCAGAGCCAACAAAGAGATTTAAGATTGTTCCGCATGGCGAAGATTACTATTCCTCAGGCATAAGCGACCTAGATAGAATTGTGGGTCCAATGTTTAGGCGTGGATGCTACAACCTCCTGGAGGTTGAGAGGACTGTGCCACTATCAATTGAGCGGACTTTCAGAGTGATTCTTGTGAACGTTTTAAATCAGGGGGGATGCGCTGTTATTCTTCCGCCTCAGGGTTTAAGCGCCGTAATGGTTTGGAGGTCCCTTGAGCCGTTCGTTTACGAGGAGGCTTTAAGGAGCAATCTTAAGATCGTTGACTTTAGGACCACAGCTGGCGAAACAGCTGAGATCGCTGAACCATGCGTGATACCGTTTAGCGGCAGATCCATAAGGGAAGATATGCTGGGCTTCTGGAACGCTGTCTCCGAGCTTAGGAGCCGGTATGGTAAGCCGGTCTTTACGATAGTTGGCTTCGACACGCTAGAATACGTATACGGCAAAGATGAGCTGCTGAAGATTCTTGGTGAAGACCTAGCGAAGACAAGGAACTTTGGTGATGTAAGGCTGAATATTGTTAGGCCCGAGTGCGCCATAGCCAGCCACTTAAGCTCCCTAGCCGACATACACCTAATCGTCAGGGAGATATGCGGCGCAATATTCCTACAAGGAATAAAGCCAAAAACACCACTACTAAATATTGAACTACATACAGATGAAGAAGGATCAGAAATCAAATTAACACCAGTACTATAGCCATTTCAAGAGTCCGGCAAAACCATAAATAACTCTTTAGCAACCTTATTAAATATCATCTACCAATAACCTCATCTGGTGATAAAAATGGTCCAACCCTCTCCTCAAGAAAATAAAAAATAAATTATTTAGACACTCTAGATGAGGGAGGGATTTGGACCCGTGGTGTAGGAGCCCGCCCGAGGCTCCAATACCCCTAGGTTCTGGAGCCCTTCGGATTTTAAATTTTTGGATGCAGAATGCAGTGTGATACACTACATCCATGTTTACAAGAGACTTGAAGGCTGCTAGGCTTAGGCTTAGTTTAGTTTACACAACTTAGTGGTTACTTGATAAATATAATGTTTTTGAGGGGTTGGAAGTGGATGTCGCCCGTTACTATTTTAGCTTCCTTTGCATATACTATGGAGTATAAATTGATGGAAGGAGCACATATATCTTCTAGAGAGATTTTCCTCAAAACATTTAAATGACTAAAGATGATTTTGAATATTCATGGAGACTTATGTAAAAAATGGCTTCTGAAACTAAAGTTAGGAAAGGGAAAAGGGTCAGCCGAGTTAGATTCAGCGCGGTCTCTATTCCGCTACCCCTACTTGAGGAGATCGATGATCTCATTGAGAAAGTTGGCTACTGGCCTAGCCGCTCCGCTTTTGTCCGCGAGGCATGCATAGAAAAGATTGAGCGAGAGCGAGCGCGTATACGGAGAGCGTAGATATATTTGAGCCCTCTCATCCATTATTTCACCTAATATTTTGGGATATTCTATTGAGGGTCGACCACCATAATTTTTCCATCGAACATACGGGTACATAAAACCTTTCATTAATTTTCTTAAATTTCGTAGTGCACGTAACCTTTGCCATCTATTTGATGGAGAAACTTAGACTATTTTATTAGTTTTCATCCCTTTCCGTTATGCGGCTGTATAAAGGGGCTGTATTAAGGCTGAGATAAATTTTTTAAAACAATTAATTTACTGAGAGGAAAAACAGATAGATTAGTTTCACGTCTTTAACTTAATTGTTTTACCCGTCTCAGTGGATTCATAGGCTGCTTCCATGATTTCCACAACATGTTTACCTTCTTCCGGGGTACCTATTGGTTTTAGATCGTTAAGTATGCATTTTATGAAGTGGCGGTGCGTGTGCTGAGGCTCCTTCTCTTTAGCTAATGCCGGTATAATCCAGCTCGAATCTTTTTGCCTATAGAAGACCACTGGTGTATTAAAATAATTTAAGAGAACTGTTCCTTTCGTCCCATATATGCTTGTTCCCTCAAGCGTCGCAGCCTGCGTCCAACTAGTCTCCGCGACAGATATTGCTCCGTTCTCCATCTCCATAAGCAACGCGCCATTATCCTCCACTTTCGCCGGCTTATCTAAAGTAGCTACTAGCGCTGACACGCTTTTAACCCTGCCTAGTAAATACACTATTTGACTTATCGCGTAAACCCCTAAATCCAGCAGGACGCCGCCGTGAGCCCTTTCGGGATCAAAGAACCAGCAGTTCTTCTCCTCACCAAACATCCGGGTTACTTCCTCCTGATATTTCTCCGGTCCTTCATGGGCTACGCGTGACCTTGCCATACATATTTTCCCAAGATCACCATTATTGAGAAGATTTTTAACATAGTCGAAGGCGGGCGTATCAAAATAGACGAATGGTAAAACCATGACCTTTAAGTCGCTACGTTTACGCGCAGCGTTCACAATCGCCTCAGCATCCCTTGAATTCGTGCACATGGGTTTCTGAATGACCACGTGTTTCCCAGCATTGATGGCGTCCACAGCGATTTTAGCATGCGTCGGGTGTGGGGTGGCTACTATCACAGCGTCAACATCGTTTCTCTCCAGAAGTTTTATATAATCGGAGTACCAGAATTTTATGTTAAACCGTTCAGCAGTGAGTCTCGCTCTCTCCTCCTTTATATCTGACACAGCAACTACTTCAGCCTCTTCTATTGCCTTAAGCTCCGGAATATGGAAGTAGTTCGATATGCCGCCACAACCAATTATGCCAAAGCCAACCTTCCCCATTTATAACCCTCCTAGCGGCAAGTATATTCTTCTCCCCTCAAGCGCTGAGCGCAATCCAGCCTCTAAAACCTCCTGAACATTTCTATTGAACTCCACGTTTAGAGGTTCTCCTATCTTTATATCTTTCTCTATGCATTCTAAGAAGTATTCTGGACCGTTTCTCAAGCCTTTAGGCGGTTGAGGTGGCTCTATGACCTCATGTGATATATCTCTGTAATTACCCTTAACTTTAACCGAGTAGAAATGTAGTTTTCCATCCTCCTCAACTACAAGTGAACCGTCAACACCATTTATAATTGGCCCATGGATGGGGTAGGATCCCACCTGCGACCAACAGGCTTCGGCTATGCCGAAAGCATTCTTGTAGTCCATTATGATCACGGCGTTATCATCCACCTCTAAATATGTTCTGGCCAATGTCCCCATAACCCCCACTACGCTTTGAGGCATGCGTCCTAGAAACCATAGCGAGAGATTCACGCCATAGCAGCAGTAGTCCATGAGGGCCCCGGCCCCATCAAGTTCCTTATTATAGAGCCATGTGTAGAAATAGGGCGAGCAGCCGATCTCCTTTGGCCCCGCATGGGCTCCTCTGAAACGTATATGGAAGATTTCGCCTATCCTGCCTTCCTTAACCATCTTATACGCTTGCTGTATAGCTGGACTCCAAGTTGTGGGATAATTAACCATAACCTTTATTCCATGTTTTTCAGCCGCCCTCACTATTCGCTCAGCCTGCTCCAGGTTAGCGGACATGGGTTTCTCCATTATCACGTGAACCCCTTTCTCAGCAGCCGCCTCCACAACGTCCGCATGCCTACTGTTCTCCGTGCACAGCAATATTAAGTCAAGATCGCTCTCTTTAAGCATCCTTGAAAAATCTGTGTAAATTTTGTTTACACCGAAGAGCTCCTTTGCCCTCTCTAGGAGCGGAGGGTTTAAATCAGCTGCGGCCTCTATTTCCACTTTCCCCGTGTCCTTAAACTGGTTTAGTAATCCCCAGACATGATCGTGGACTAATCCCGCTATTCCCAACTTATATTTTCGAGACATAATTTATGCTGACTGGATCCCAGAATATAAGGTTTAGCTTAGGCCGAAGAAAATCTTCAATGGACAATAAATAAATTTTTGGGTAAAGTTGAATCCCTGAAATTCAGGCGCCATAAAGATCCATTAAAATTGTGACCATTAGAGTTGACCAGCCGAAATCTGGTGCGCCTAGAGGTTCACCGGTTAAACTGTTATAGTTCTCATTACAAGTAGGTCCAGAGGCCATGATGTCAAGGGCTTTCTCAGCTAGACGCCTAGCCTCTTCCGTGAAACCATACTTCTTTAATCCATGATACGTGAACCAGAGTATATTTATCCATGAACGCCCCCTCCAATACCCCTTTGGATCATACTCCTTGTGATCCGCACTAACTGTGGGAAGCGGAAATCTTGTCCAAAACTCCCCGGGGTTAAGTAGATGCTCCACTAAGCTTTTAGCCTGTTCTTTTGAGGCTATGCCAGCGTAAAGCGTGAGGAATGCTGCTGGGCTCTTAACCTTAATTTGCTCATGGTTCTCCTCGTAAATATCATAGAAGAACTGGGTCTTTGGATCCCACATATATGATAATACTTTATTTGCAGTTTCCTCAGCAAGTCTATTATATTCTTCAGCCTTTTCATGCATGCCCAGTCTTTCAGCTAACTCAGCTAAAATTTTTCTCTGAAGATAAATTAGGCAGTTAAGATCTATAGCCTCTACCGGCGCCATACGGATCTCTTTATACATAGACCTGTATTTGGAGGGGTTTGCCTCAAACATTTTTATTGCTTCATCCCATCTAACGGCGTTATCCCAGCCAGACTCTAAATAATCCACGTAGGCCATAAGCTGATCCTTATCTGCGTCTCTAGCAGCCCTAAACCATGCATCGTATCGATCTAAAACTCTGAAGGCGCTGGCAAGGAAATCCTCTCCGCCGCCAGAATCCATTATATGTTTGATGGCTATAGCTAACACTGGAGGTTGAGTAGTCCATGGGGAGTAGTCGTCGACACCCCAAAATAACTTGCAAAACTCTTTAGACAAAAATATTTCATGAGGAATCCGCCCATCCGGTTTCTGCGCTTCAAATAGGTTTAAAAGTTCCTGCTCAGCCATCCTAACATTATATGTGGAGAGCACTATAGCGTGAAAAGAGGAATCCCAAAGCCACTGATGCCTAAAGGCGAACTTGCTGGGCATGGTGAATGGGTTTTTAAGGGTTGGATTATCCCAGGCAAAAGCTCTATTCGCCAGTATAACGTACCACATATATTTCCATAAAAGTGCATATTCAGGTTTCACATTGTTTAATCCAGGCAATTCACTAATGATGCTCATCATCCACTTTCTCTTCTCATTTTCCACGAGACCAGGATTACTTAACACAGCCTTAGAGGTCTCAATTGCTTTCTCCTTAGAGCAATCTCCAACAACAGTAAAGATGAATGATCTTTTGGGAGTGAGGCTAAATTTTATTTCGTAAGCGGCATGACCATTCTCAATGCTGGATGTCATAGAGCCATTTGAAGCCACGCAAATAAAGTAAGAATTTCCATAAGATCCTTCTAGGACCCCTTCATGAAAGTTTAGATGCACGTTAGCCATCTTCGTTATTTTATTCCTAAAATCGGGATTAAACCAGCTAAAAGTGCTCAGACTTCCCTTCGCCCTTAAACCTATTTCTGCTGGAGACAGATTCTGTATGGAGTACACTAGCGTATCATTATGTATAAACATCTTTACTTCTAGTTTAGCATTGCCAGCAACCAGTAGATTATAAGCTATGCCGTCGGACCAAAGTTGATGTTCAGAGGATAGATGGGGCTCAACTACCTCTAAAAGAGGACTAGCCTCAAAATATTCTCCAAAAGAGAAAAACTCAATGTTCCCTCCAGATAACTTAGCCGCCATTAGGTTCCCAACAACTTCCCCTTTCCACTTTAAAACAATTTCTCCCCCTTCCATAAGTATATTTTCATTCTTCTCCCTCAAAAAAATGTTACTGAATATAATGAGGAGGAAACCAAGTACGATTGAGACCAATATTAAGGTTCTTAAAATTTTGCCGTTAATCTTATTCACCTATAATCCCGTAATTCTTTTGAGTCTAGGATTAAACATATCTTCAAGCCCTATATTTACGAGGTTTAAGGAGATGAAGATCAATATTAAAAGTATTGCTGGAGCAAAAACTAATTGATAATAGCCCTGAGCTATAGCTCCAAAACCCATAGACCAGAAAAGAAGTAATCCTAGTGAGGGTATATCACCTGGTCCTAGTCCTATAAGCCTTAATCCTGTCTCAGCGATCATCGCTCCAATCACCGCGTTAGCAAAACCTACACCTATAAAGGGCATAAGGTTAGGCAGTATCTCAAAAAACATTATCTCAACACTATTTAATCCAGAGACCTTGGCAAGATCTATATAAGGGCGTTCCTTTAAACTCAAGATTTGTGCCCTAATTACTCGCGTAGGCCAAGGCCAGCTGAAGATAGATAAAGTAAAGCTCATCATCAGTAAATCCATTCTTATGTATGCAGCTATAGCTAAAAGTATTGGCAAAGTTGGTATTACAAGAACAGAATTGGTCATAGCATTTAAAGCGCCATCTACTTTACCGCCTAAATAGCCAGATGCCGTGGCAATTACCACAGCGATTAAAGTCGCTATCCCTCCAGCTAATAAACCTATTATAAGCGAATATCTAAGGCCGGTTAGTTGAAGTGAAAAAATATCTCGACCGAAATGATCTGTGCCCAAGGGGTGCTCAAGAGAGGGGGGAAGAAGTTTAGGGAATAAACCTATTTCTGTAGAGCTGCGTCCCCTGAGCAAATAATTATTGATGTATGGTTCAAGTACTGCTAAGGTTACTAAAGATAACAGTATGAAAAAGCCGATCTTAAAAGTTAATGTGCTTTTGCTTAGTGAAGAAAGCAACCTCGTTATCCTTTGCACAAAAAATTTTTGCTGGGTCATTATTATTCACCCCTTACTCGGGGGTCTATAAGCGGATATACTAGATCTATAATGAGGTTGGCTGTTAGCACTGTGAATATGGAAATTAATATCACTCCTTGAACGGTATTATAATCGAGGGCGTTTATCGCCTGAACAAGAAGCGTTCCCACGCCTGGGTAGGAAAATATCCATTCCACTAAGTAAAAACCGTTAACAATAAACCCTAAAGACATAGCTAATCCTGTAGTTTGAGGTAGGAGAGTATTTCTAAGCAGGTATCTGCTTAGTATTCTAATTTTTCTTAAACCTTTAGCCTGAGCGAAAAGCAAGTAATCTTCGCCTAAAATGGTTATTGTTATAGCCCTTGTGGATATAAGCCATCCCAATGATGAAATTAATATGAGGGAAAGTGATGGAAGTGTTGCATGGTATATTACGCTTGATATAAAAGCGAGGTTAAGTCCTGGTGTAACGGTGGGTGAAAAAGCCCATCTTGGAGGAAATATTGTGAAAATATAGGCTAAGAACATCACTAAAAAGAGCGCGAGTAAGTAAAATGGCACCTGAGACATACAAAGTGAGATGGTGAACATTATTGAGTCAATTTTGCTACCACGTTTCCATCCAACTAGCGTGCCAGCTATTATACCTATGGCCCATGAGATAAGAGTGGCCGCTCCCAGAAGACCTATAGACCATGGTAGACGCCACGCTATGAGATCTTGAACAGGGTTTGGAAAATTTAAAAATGAGGGACCTAAATCAAACTCTAAAAATACTCGTTTAAGATAAGAAACGTATTGAGTTACAATATCGCCCTCGAGACCGAATTTACGTTTATACTCATTTATTATCTCTTGAGTAACCTGGGCCAATTGAATTGAGTATCTTTGCTCTATTAGCCTAATAAAACGTGAAACTGGATCCCCTGGTATTAGCCTCAGAAAGAAGAAAACGATTGAAAAAGCTACAAATAGAGTGATTAAATAAACCAGAACTTTTATGATTATATATCTAATTATTCTTTTGCTGACCATCTATATCACTAGTTTAATGGAGCCTTGTATAAATATAATGTGTCAGAAGATATAAGCGTATTGACCTTATTCCCTGTAAACGATTACCAATAATATGCTAGGCTTTGACGAAAGTCTTATATATCATCTCTAGGACATATAAATGAAGGGGAGAGAAAGTTATGGAATATAAAATAAGAAACTTCTTTATGCTAGCTTTACTGGCAAACATTGCACTATTATGCATAGTGAACTTTGTACCTTCATCATTTGCCCAAGTTGCACTGCCAGTACCTAGAGAGGAAGCAGTTATATGTGAGACAGATACGGCTTATACTGTTTGGGATAAAGCAAATCAATTCATACCTATGGGGACGCAATGGGGATCAGGATGGCATCAAGTAGTGCAGGAGTGGGACTGGTACATAAACTATGCTACTGGGGAAATAATATACTGGCGTATAACTGGCTGGGAATACAGCGAAGATGCTAAAACGTTTATAATGCATATAAGACGTGGTGTGAAATGGAATGATGGTGTCCCCTACACGTCTAGGGATGTTGCTTTTACTCTAAATATGCTTAAGGCTAACCCAGAGCTATTCGGCGCCGCATATGTTAATGAGTGGGTTGAATCCGTTGAGACGCCTGACGACTATACTGTGGTAATTCATCTCAAAAAGCCTAATCCAATGTTCCACCACACATTTAGAATGTGGGGAGCTATTAACGTTAGACCAGAACATATATGGAGGGATAAGGATCCAAAGGAGTTCGCAAATTGGCCACCAGTGGAGACAGGTCCCTATAAGCTGTATGGTACTTATCCAGAGCTTAACATGTTTATATGGGAGAGAGACGAGGATTACTGGGCTAAAGATGTATTTGGGCTGTTTCCTGCACCTAAATATGTTATATGGAGATATGCTCCTCCGCCAGACATAGATCTTGCTGATTTTGTACGCGGTATGGTGGATGCACCGTTGCCCCACTTATTTAGTTGGGATATGATTAAGATGGCTATGCGTCTCACCACAAATATAACATTAGCGCCTTACTTAGATCCCTGTCCACTCGGCATATCAACCTTTAACTGCGATAAGTATCCGTTAAATATTACAGAGTTTAGATGGGCTATTGCCCTATGCCTTAACAAAGAGAAGCTAGCAGCCCTATATCCGATGGCTGCTGAAACATGGGTTTCTCCATATCCATGGCCCATACCGATGTACGCGGTTTTTGACAAGTATAAGCCCATGGTTGAGAAAGCACTTAAAAGAATAGAAAATGAGCTTGGTGTCAAATATGAGTATAATCCTGCTAAAGCCGCCGCTATACTTGATTCTCTTGGCTTCATTGACAGGGATGGTGACGGTATAAGAGATACCCCTGATGGCGCTAAGATATCATTAGAAATATTGAGCAGACCAGTAACAGTTGTTCAAGAATACTATATAGCAGCAGATTTAGCTGAAGAACTCAGGAAGATAGGCATAGACGCGGTTGTTAGAACCGTGGATCCGGCAATGTGGCATGAGTTAACTGCGCTTGGTCAATACGATATAGCGGCTGGCAGCCTATGTTCAAGCGCATGGTTGCCTGGTGAAATAGTTTATATGCTTGATGACTTTCATGGCAAATGGTATGTGCCTATAGGTGAAAGATCGGTAGGCGGAGGCGTTCACGGTGCTAATCCAAGATATCGTAACCCTGAACTTGATGAAATTGTGGACGAGCTGTGGAAACTAAGATCCGATGATCCCAGAGCCCAGGAACTTATTGAAAGAGGAATCTACATTATAATGAGAGATATGCTTAGCGCACCCGCGGTAGAAAAGATGTTTGTACAAGTATTTTCAACGGCTTATTGGGAAGGATGGCCATCTGAAGAAAACATGTATCATGTACCATACATATGGTGGCCTGAGTTCATCTTCATTCTCTTCTCAATAAGACCTAGAGCTCTTCCGACACCAGTATCTTATGTAAGCGTCTACTTCCTTAAGGATGTCGAAGCATTTACAGGCGTCGACGGAAAGAGATACGGTCCATTCTCTAAAGGCGCCTTCGCTATGATTCCTGAAGAGGATGCTGAAAGATTTATGGCTCAAGGGCTTGTCTCATATAGTCCGCCTGTTCCAGCAGAGCTACCTGAGATTGCAAAGGCGGTTTCAGACCTCCTTGGAAAAGTCTCAGCATTGAGCAGTAGCGTTAATACGCTTACCGGCAGCATTGACACGCTATCAAGCCGAATGGATGCGTTATCTGGTCAAGTAGCGGGCATAACCACCGTAGTGGTAGGTATGGGCGCAATAACAGCAGTGCTAGTCATCATCGCCATTGTAATGTTATTACGCAAAAAGTAAAAAATTATTTTCCTTTCCTTTTTTTATTTTATTGGTCTTCAGCGGTAACACTTCACTGTTTTTAGACTAATATAGGTGACAGGCAACTTTTCTTTCTTGACCAATGTTTTTCAGCTGGGGTGTTTCTGATAAACATTTCTCCATGACGTAGGGGCATCTTGCTGAGAAAACGCAACCTTTATCTGCTCTAAACTTTTTCAAGGATTCCATTGACGTTAGATCTATTTTATCTGTCCATCTGCGCTTAGGATCCGGTATCGGTATAGAACTTATGAGTAGCTTAGTGTACGGATGTAACGGGTCTTCAATCACTTGGTTTTTCGGCCCCTCCTCGACGATCCTGCCATAGCATAATATGATTACATTATCTGCCAGATAGCTGGCTGTATGCAGGTCATGTGATATATACAGGCATGAAATACCATGCTTCTCCTTAAAAGATAATAAATGATCTAGAAAAATAGCTCTGAGCGAGACATCTATCATGGATATTGGTTCGTCGGCAACTATAAGCCTAGGCCTAATTAAAAGTATTCTCGTTAGCATGAATCTTTGTCTTTCGCCTCCACTGAGCTGATGTGGATATCTCCCGAGAAGATCTTCTGGCCTAAGTCCTATGTCTTCCATAGCCTTAATCATGAGGCTGCGTGCTTCCTCCTTGCTAGATGCAAGCTTAAATTTTTTGATGGCGACTTCAAGAACCCGGTCAACTCTGTAATAAGGATTATAGATGCTGTATGGATCTTGAAAAATGGGTTGAACCTCCCTATAATACGCCATCTTGTTTTTCTTGATCCACTCGGAGACACTCCTACCCTTGTATAAAATCTCGCCTGAAGTGGGCGGCAGAAGCCCCAGTATCATTCTGGCTATAGTGGTTTTACCGCTCCCACTCTCACCTATCAAAGCCGTTATCCATGGTTCACTTGGCATGCTGAACGAGACGGCGTCTACAGCCTTTATAATCCTCCTAGAGAATAGTCCTAGTCCCCCTCCAACTCTAAATTCCCTACTCGTGTTCCTCAATTCTAGTAATGGTTGATCCATAATTTTAATCACCCATATAGATGGCAGGCTACGGATCTTTCTCGTTCAACCTCTTTCATAGGAGGCTCAACTTTAGCGCATAACTCTGTCGCCTGTCGACATCTGGGATGAAACCTGCAGCCTGAAGGCCAGTTTAAGGGGCTTGGAGCTAGACCAGGTATACCTTTAATATACCTTTTTCCTATAGCGGGTATGGCTGAAATTAGGCCCTTAGTGTATGGGTGTAATGGCTCCTCAAATATTTGACTGATTAAGCCAACCTCCACGATTTTTCCAGCATACATTATTGCTATTCTATCCGCTATTTGCGCATGCGCCGCCATATCATGGGAAACCATTATAACGGTCATACGATAATTTTCCTTAAGCATTCTAAGGAGCTGGAGAATACCCCTCTGAACCACGACATCTAAGGCTGTCGTCGGCTCATCAGCTATTACAAGACTCGGCTTAAGGGCTATGGCTGTCGCTATTATAACCCTCTGCTTCATACCGCCACTAAGCTGATGCGGATACATGTCTGCAACCTCGACTGGCAATCCAACTTCTTTTAGCATAGATAATGCGACCTCTCTAGCTTTCT
Organism: Candidatus Bathyarchaeia archaeon; assembly: GCA_038882715.1. Classification (NCBI taxonomy): domain Archaea; kingdom Thermoproteati; phylum Candidatus Bathyarchaeota; class Bathyarchaeia (SeqCode); species Bathyarchaeia archaeon. Next base: position 138,206 of record JAVZNR010000003.1, on the reverse strand, counting down.
CCTTATCCATGCCACTATGATCTATTATCGCATCAACCATCTGCTCCTCAATCTTTATGACGGGATTCAGCGAGTTCATGGCTCCCTGAGGAACATACGCAAGTTTAGACCACCTAATCCTCCGAAGCTCTTCCTCTGGAATCCTCAAAATATCTATTCCATCGAAGATAACTTTTCCAGTAGGTACATAGCCAGGGGGTTTAACGAGCCTGAGAACCCCCTCAACGAGAGTGGACTTACCACATCCGGACTCACCCGCTATGCTAAGAACCTCATTTCTATATGCTTTAACTGATACCCCATCTACGGACTTATAGTCGCCCCAAATACTCTTATAGTAAACCCTGAGATCATCAACCTCAAGTATAGGCTCCACCAACACCACCTTAATTTCAATTAATATTTGCCAAGGGTAATCTAACGGACATTCTTTTGTCGCTGCTCATATACACTGCTTCCATTATTTCTTGGGCTTTGATCGCATCATATATTGTTATGGAGACTTCTTTATCTTCTTTTATAGCTTCTATTAGCTCATCAAGAGAATTTTTGTTTTTTGGCTCTAAGTTTGGTTTAACCCAGCTCTTTTGAACCCTAGTGTAGTACATTAGTCCAACCAGCGTCCTCAATAATGAACCTTTATCACCATATATTTCTAATGGTGACCATGGGATACCTTCAACTACTTGCGTCCATCCACCATCAAGTATGCCTAGGGTTCCCTTAGAAAACCTTATTGTTCCGACCCCCTGATCATCTATTTCGTAGCTCGATGAGAAATTGCTTACAAACCCGGCGACTTCGCACGCTTCATCTCCAAGTATATATCGAAGTAGGTCAGCTCCATGAATGCATAAATCTAAGAACCCTCCATTACCAGCCATCTCCTTCACAGTGAACCACTCGCTCCATCCCCTAAACCAGCATTCTATGGCTGCAGAATGAGCAACTCTAATTCTGATCATACTTATTTTACCTAACTCACCACTGGACACTATCTCCCTTGCCTTAACATTTTCGGGGTTAAATCTAGCATTAAACCCTGTGGTGAACTTAATACCACTTCTTTCTACAACATCTTTTATCTTTAGGGCATCCTTTAAATTCACCCCTATGGGTTTCTCACAGAAAACGTGAATACCGTTTTCAGCAGACAGTTCAACATACGTCAAATGTTTTGCAGTCTCAGTGTTAATTAGAGAGATATCTGGTTTCTTTTTAATGGCTTCCTCAATGCTTTCAAAAAGCCTTAAACCATATTTATCCGCGTAATATTTTCCTCGTTCCTTATTTTCGTCGAAAACCCCTATTATCTCGACATCACTAACCTCAGTTTTTCTCCTTAAGAGCTGTTCGGTATAGCTTGTTGCATGAACATGCGCGTAACCAACCATCAACACTTTTACAGCCATTTTCATAGTTAGCCTCTCCCGCTCACTTAAATATATCCTCTATTTCTTTTGGCAAAATTACTCTAATATCTTTTCCTCCCTCATTAATCGACTTATAAATGGAGTCAATTATGTATTGCTCGTATACTATTTCTTTCGGGTCTATAGGTGAAGGCAGATTCTCAGCAACAGCCTTAATGAATTCCCACGTCTTATCTTTCCAAGGATCCTTGCTCGGTAAATTTAATGCTGTCGTCGTCATGTAGCCGTTTTCATCCCTGTAAATCTCAAGTGGGTTAAGTTTTAAACCACCTCTTGTGCCCAAAAATAATGGTCTGCCTAGGCTATCATTATGCATGGCCCAAGCTTCCTTAAGAATGAGGACGCCGTAATTCTCTAAAACAATTTTAGCTACAACAAGCTCTTCAACTTCAAATTTACTGATATCCCAAGCGCCCCAGGAACCCTCAACAATTGCTTCTTTATTTTTGCATAGAGCAGTAAACGCATGTCCACTAACGCTTTTAACTCTTGGAAAACCAAGTATGTTCATGGCGTTATCTATTGCGTAGCAGCCTATATCAAGTAAGACTCCTCCCCTAGCCATTTCTTTAGTGTAAAACGATGGATTTGATGGAACACCTCTACGCTACCCCCAGACGTTGTTTCTCCATAATAAAATTCTCCAAGCAGCCCGTTCTTCACAAGATTCTTTGCAACGATTATTTGGTTATCAAATCTGTTTTGAAAACCGACCGTAAGAATCTTATTTGAGGAAGATGCAATCCTATACATTTCTAACGCTTCGTTAGCGCTTGAAGCCATCGGCTTCTCAACCATCACATGGAGACCGCTCTTCAAAGCATATATGCTTGGTTCAGCGTGAAATCTATGAGGGGAATCCTATCATGAAGCCAACTAAAGGGATGTGGGATGAAGGGGGTTTTGAATGTGGATCATTGCTCAAGATCGATTTATGAAGATAAGGTTATGGCTAATAAGGTATGGCGGTATAAAACAGATGAAGGATTCTGTAGAATTCGACTTAAATTTGCACCTGTCGAAAACGCCATAGTTTCAGCTTGGCTAATACTGGAAAAATAATAGCTTGGAAGACAATTTTCCGAGAAAACATGATGCTCTAAACCTTTTCCGCTTCTAGGATTTCTTTAGCCTTATCGATGAGCCGAGCTTTCTTACGCTGATGCTCCTTAACGAAACCTGTCACTATTTTTATTAGGCGCATTTTATCCTCACCGCATAATATGTTGCCACACCTACAGTCATTATATAGGTTAACCACTTCTTTATCGTCCTCCATGAAGTGGAAAAGGTACATGTCGAAGATCGGGCATACGTCAGGGTTGCCTCCAAGCCTACGCTGTTCCTCAGCCGTTGGTCGGCCGCCGGTAAAAGCGTAAAGGATTTTTTTAGCTATAGTTTCCGTATCCTCATCAAGCGTAAAGTAGCTCATCGGGTTACGTTTGCTCATCTTGTAGCCTCCATCCAGCGCTTTAATGAGCTTGTGGTACGTGGATGACGGTGGAACAAAATTAAACTTGCTTTGAAAGCGGTTAGCTAAATCTCTTGTGAATCGAATATGCGGATCCTGGTCGACGCCTACCGGGACAACCGTCGGTTTCGGGCCGCCGAAGTCTTCGAGCTGCGGCATCAGTATGTCGCCGGCCTGTATGAGCGCCGACAAGTATAAGCCCATGTGTCTTTCGCCGTAAATGGCTTTCATAGTCGCCAATGTTGCCCCTCTGCTGAATATTATGGCAAGGTCTTTAACGCGTTCCTCTTTTGATTGGCGATAAATGTACCCTTTTTTAGGGTCGAAGCCCAAAGCCAAGATGTCAGCAACATTGTTTACGGCTATTTTCTCGCTCTCCTCGAAGGGTATCCCGTTGTCTTCGTAGGCTTCAACGTCAGCTATGCAGTAGAAAGCCATTGCTCCCTCCTGCTGGAAATATATGATTTCGCGGGCGGTCATCAGTGTTCCGAGGTGAAATTCGCCAGTTGGCTTTATGCCGCTCATGACGGCGAAATCTCTACCGCTTCTCATAGCGTCAATTATGCGTTCGAAATCCCTATGCCCAAATATGACGCTTCTCCTCATGGCTGCGCAGGGGTTGGGCACCTGCGATAATAGGGGTTTGAAGGGTTGTATTCCAAACTCCGTGAAGAGCTTATCATAGTCCTCAATTAGGGTTGCTCCAAACGGATCTAGGATGAAGCCGCCAGCGTCTTTAGCGCCAGACATATATTTCAAGCCCTCACAGCGGACTAGTGCTAATAGGAGGCGTAGACTTAAATATATTTTGACAACACATAAATTTAAACTATATTTTGCCTCTCACTCAACATATTTAATGGCTTCCAGAAGATTGTTTATCTCAGGCTTTAAGAAAAAGATGGCGGAAGGAGAGGAATTAGATTGCGCGTCGCAGTTGGGGGTTTTGGGGCGGAATCAAATTCATTTAGTGTTGAAAGCCCCGTAGGCGAGCCTATGGAGAAATCTTTTGACGATGGACTACTGCTGGAAAACATGGGGAAAAAGACGGTTATAGGAGGGTTCCTAGAGGTTTTAGGTAAAGCTGAAGCTAAGGTTTTTCCCACTTTAAGGGTTTTTTGGGGGGCTACTGGGGTTATATCAAGGGAAAGCTATGAGCATTATAAGTCTGAGCTAATTAAGCGTATTGAAGATAATTCGGAGAATATCGACGGTGTTCTACTGGATCTTCATGGAGCCATGGTTGCCGAGGGGGCGCCGGATGGAGAAGGCGTGCTGCTCAAAGAGCTACGAGAGATTCTTGGAGAAAAAACCCCGATAGTCGCTGTTTTAGATATTCATGGGAATATTACTGATCTAAAGGTCAACAGCGCCAATGCTCTTCTAGGCTATAAAACCAATCCTCACATAGATCTCTATGAGAGGGGTAAGGACGCCGCCCGGCTCCTAATCCGCATATTGAAGGGAAGAGTTAACCCCGTAATGTATCTAAGGAGGCTGCCCATGCTCGGCCCAAATTTAGGCATGAGCACATGGTCCTATAACCCAAGAGAAGCGAAAAATCTCCCTTTCGCAAGAATAATGAGGGAGATCAAGAAGATTGAAGGGAACCCTAAGATTCTGGATATTTCAGCCTTTATAGGTTTTCCATACTCTGATCTACCTGAAAGCGTAACCTCGATTCTAGCTATAAGTGATAAGGATCTCAAGCTGGCTGAGGAAGCCGCCAGCAGTATTGCGGAAATGATCTGGAATTCTAGACACGAATTCTTGAAGGTTAGACCCCTAATACCCGTCGACGAAGCCGTCGAGATGGCTATAAAGTATCCCGATTGGCCGGTAATCCTCGTAGATGTGGGAGACAACTCTGGGGGCGGCGCACCCTGCGATAACACAGTTATTTTAGAAGCCCTGCTGCGCAAAGGGGCTGAAGACGCGGTAGTTCCGCTCCGCGACCCAGAGGTCGTTGCCGAATCTATTGTTGCTGGGGTTGGAAACGTGATAGATGTGGAGGTTGGCGGCAAGATCGATAGAAGATTCTATAAGCCGGTTAAGGTGAGCGCGCGCGTAAAGACGATTTCTGATGGAAAATATGTTATAAGGGGCCCTCATCATGGGGGATACATGGTTAAAAGAGCCGTGCTTCCGAAAGAAGCTTGGAGGAGCGCTGATGCTGGTAAAACGGTTTTGCTTGAGGTTGACGGGGTAGAGATAATAGTTTCTGAAGGCAGGGTTGGCATGGAGCAAGACTACTATAAGTCTATTGGAGTGGACCCCTCACAGCGGAAGATAGTGGTTGTGAAATCTCATCAGGCGCATAGAGCGTCCTTCGAGAGCATAGCGAAACGCATAATAGAGGTTGACACGCCGGGCTCAACAAGCCCAAGCTATAGGGGATTAACGTTCAGGAATATAGCTAGACCAGTTTTCCCACTAGATCCAATATGAAAACGCCTTTCACCTCTTATCTTCAGCCAAAAGCGTAGGGATAAGTTAGGTAGGCGTAGTGTGAGCGTGAAGATAATTTTAATTTCCCTCTAGGATAAAATTCTATAATCTGAGAGGTGCCAGTTTTGAGGTTTTACTCCTCTGAGTTTTCAGTTCAGAGTAGGAGGAAGACGGAGATTATAGACGTGACTAGTAGCGTGAGCGGGGTGATTGAGCGTTCAGGCATAAAGAATGGTTTCGCCAACATATGGATACCCCACACTACGGCGGCTATAGCGGTAAATGAGCATGACCCAGACCTATGGGAAGATATTCTCGCCACAATGGATCGACTGGTTCCGCAGAAATCCAATTATCGCCATAACGCCAAGTACGGTTGGATACCGAGCGAGCAGAACGCGCATGCACATATATTAAACTGCCTAATTAAGCCAGGCGTCACGCTGCCGATAAAGGACGGGCAGATTCTTATAGGCACATGGCAATCAATTCTCTTAATCGAATTAGACGGGCCTCGCCTACGCACCGTTCAGGTGCATGTGATTGGCGAGTAACAGCCTAAAGCCTATTGCTTAGTTTCCTTTTCTCCAAAACTTCTATGAAGCGTTTAACGTCGCCGTAAATCTTCTCATATATGTGGGCGCTATTAGAGAAGTCTACGTAGGCGCCGACCTCTAAGCCCAGTTTCTCAGATATCATTTTTTGTAGCTCAGTCATGGCTAGCATATTCATGTGCATTGCCCTAAAGATGTCTCTGCTTCTCCAAGAGGTATGCATAATTAGTTTACCGCCTCTAACAGTACACCAGATTCTCTGGAGACACGGTGGAGAATCAACCCACATATCTTTCTCCGGAACCCACGTTATCGCCTGCGCCCTTCTCGAATAATTAACCTTACCCAACTTCTCAATTATGTAGCCTATCTGATTTATCCCATTCGGCGGATAATTGAATAGGCGTTCGTGGTAAGTGTAATGTATTTTGCCTTCTTTAACAGCCCAATCAAAGGTTCCCTCCAAAACCTCCTCAATATATTTGCGCAGCGAATCCTTCATTGCGGCATATATATCGCCTCTATGAACACGCGGTTCGCTGAAGGGTTCTTCGACAACTACAAGCAGCCCTAAAATCTCCTTCGACTTTTCCCCATACTCCGTTGGAACCTCAGCGCCCTCTCTCCAGCATTTTAATACGGATTCCTCCCAAGCCTCAGCAATCGTACGCGTTCTGATTAAGGCGCCAATAGCGCAACCCATGTCGATCAGCCCTCTCGTGACTTAAACTTAAAATGGTCGGACTAAGAATTATTTTTTCTAGTAAATTTTTATAGTGAGATTTGTATAAGTCTTTAATCTATACGGTTAGGGCGTATGGAGAGCAGCCCTTTACATAGCGGGGAACCATGCCTAAAACATAACTGTGCATTATGTTGCCATGAAACGAGAATGTGTCTCACTAAGCTAGACATTAACAGGATAATTAAGCTGGGCTACTCTACGAGGGATTTCGCCGAAAGGCTTGGAAGAAACTGGAAACTAAAGAATGTTGATGGAAAATGCTTTTTCCTCGAAGGCTCAAAGTGTAGGATATATAGGTTTAGACCATACGGATGCCGCCTATATCCGCTGATATATAGCCAATATGAGCGCAGAATAACGCTAGATGATTTGTGTCCATACAAGAACGAGTTTAGCGTCCGAGCGGAAGATCTTAGAAAACTGATGTTTATACTTAGGATGCTAGGTGCGGAGATACATTTTTAAGGATACGACCTAAAATATATTTAGGGGAAAGAAATATGTCCAGCTTTGACGAGTTTTGGGAGAGATGGTTTAGAAGGCGCAGACCCTTCTCAAGCTTCTTCGAGGAAATAGATGAAATGTTCAGGGAGATGGAGCGATTATTCGAGAGGGAATTCGAGGATTTATCTAAGATGGTTCCGAAAGACCTGGTACGCGAAAGGATTCTGCCGGATGGAAGAAGAATTCAGGAGTGGGGGCCATTCGTATATGGGTACAGCATAAGGATAGGTCCCGATGGGAAGCCGGAGATAAGAGAGTTCGGTAACATAAAGCCTGGTGCCGCGAGACCTGGTAGACCATCGATATCGATTAAGGAGGAACGTGAACCTCTAGTCGACATAATTAACACTGATGGCGAAATCAAGGTTATAGCTGAAATCCCCGGAGTTGAGAAAGAGGATATAAAGCTTCATGGCACTGAGACGAGTTTGACAATAAGCGTCGATACGCCGCAGCGCAAATACTACAAGGAGGTTGAGCTTCCGGAGAAGGTTGACCCCAAACAGGCTAAATCAACCTATAAGAACGGTGTACTGGAGGTCTCTCTACCTAAGAAAAGAGAAGCCCCTAAGGGTGAGCCGATAAAAATAGATTAACAATATAGGATGATTTTAGAATCTACTTTCATTTTAATTAAATCCCTTTTTTATTTTCATAGTTTTTGTGAACATTGAGTTGATTAAGGTTGAAGATATTAAAGAAAAAAGTGCTGAAAAAGGTTAAGCAAGATATCCCATGGTTAGAGCATATTATAAACGATGAAAAAATTGCGGGAGACCTTAATCCCGCGGCGGCAGATGTCGAGATACATTTCAGAAGGGAGAGCCTCTGCATATTCTGTAGGGGCAGCAGAATGCTATGTGGGAAATCTAGGTGCCCCGCCATAGTAAGGCTTTACTCGCTTCTCAAAGTTAAGAACCTAGTGAATTCCGAAAAAATTTTTGGCTCCTCCCCACCCGGAGTCTTTGTAGGCAGAATAGGATACCCTTATGTTTACGCAGGCCCCTTGATCCCGCCTGTTCTAGGAGACACATCCCTATTCGATATGCCCGAGGTATGGGTTGGCAGATCAATAGATGAAATAATCGGCTTTAGAACCGGTTTAATTCGCGGAAAATTCAGGGTTAACGTTAAGAAGCCGTTCACTAACGAACAGTTTCTGAGTAGAACTATAGAGATAGCCTTGTCGAGAGAACCAGTAGATACGGAAGCCCTATTCAGAAAGAAGCCTTCTGGAAGCTTCATATTTGATGATGAGGTTCAGCCAATGGGCCCCTCAGCCCCACTATTAAAGATTGAGGTTGAGAATGCTAGGATAGACCAGAGGATCGAGAAGGCTTATAGTGACGCTGACTTAAAAGCTGAAGAGGCGATCCTTGACCTTTACCTTAACGGTGTGCCAGTATCGAAGATACAGAGAGCGTTTAGCGTCGGCGCCTTCGGTGTTAAAAGGCAGCGTAGAATGGTGCCGACGAGATGGAGCATAACCGCGGTAGACTCCACAATTTCGAGGAGAATAATAGAGGATAAAGTTAAGTCTAATCCCGAGATAGGCGAGTACCGCGTCTATAGCTTTACCTATCTCGGCAACAGGTTTGTCGTTCTCCTAACGCCTTCAAAATGGAGGTATGAGTGGATAGAAGCATGGTATCCGGGAACATTATGGAACCCGCAGGGCGAAGGTATAGCTATGGGAAATGATTGGGAAGGCTACTATGGGAGAACCTCATATGCTTCCTTAGGCGGATGCTATTACGCTGTTAGATTGGCGGCTGCGGAGTTCTTGGCGAGAGAGGGGAGACAGGCGGGGGTAATAGCCATGAGGGAGATTCATCCGAGTTTTATTATGCCGCTAGGCGTTTGGATTAACAGGGAGTGTGTACGCGAAGCCTTTAAAGGAAGATATGAACGATTTAACACCCTCAGTGAAGCCCTAGAATATATAGGGTCAAAGTTCTCAATACCTATAAGAGAATGGGTGAAAACCAGCCACCTAATGAAGGAAGATATTTTCCAAGAGAAGATCACGAAATACCTGAAGCCGAAAAATTAAATGGGCGTATAAAAAAGCGAAAAGGAAAAGATGCTATACTCTCGCTATCCCTTTAATCAATTCTTTCAATAGAACCTCTGACGCTTTATCGCCTTCCTTCTCCCTCACCTTCAAAGCGTACCTTTTGAATTCATCGAGGGTTACTGGCTTCCTGCCCTTCTTCTGCGACAGGTATGCTGATTGAACAATAGCCGTTGTCTCCGCGCCTATATTCTCATCGCAGATAGGCCGCACATTATTTAGCACACAGTTACACGCATTCCTTATCTCACCGGCGAAACTCTGAATCCACGAAATCTTCCCGAGGTTGAACTCTCTCTTTCCACCTTTAGCATCACTTATAATTAGAAAGGTTTCATCGCCCCTAGTTTCCGGCTTAATCTCGCCGCTCGTCCCAATTATGGCTGTATCCATAGAGTCTCTATGAGACCATGAACCCTCAACATGCGCCGAAAACCATTCACCAGCATCATTCTCGAAGCGCATTAAGACATGAGCGTCGTCCTCAACCTCAAACGCCCTAAACATACCCTGTATGATTCTGGTTCTCATGCGTATACATATGCCGTATGGCTCAGCCGCCTTGACAACAGTGGGCCTCTTATCAAAGCCGCCTAAAAACCATGAGCAGGTTATCGCGTGTACACCGTTATCCAAGAGGGCTCCACCTCCAGCGATATCTAGGTCCCAGAACCATGAAGCCCATTCTGGCCCGCCATGGGCCGCAGCCAAAAAGATTAGCTGTGGCTCGCCTATTGTGCCGCTTTCAATAAACTTTCTAATATTGTACCAGAGCGGGTGGAAGAGCCAGTTCTCATTATGCTGATAAATCCTTTTAGAATCCGCAACATGCTCTAAGACATCTAGGCATTCGAGGTAGGTTCTAGCCATAGGTTTCTCGCACATGACATTAACGCCGTTTTTAAGGGCTTCAATGGCTACTGGAGCATGAAACTTTGTTGGAGTACATATGTCGACTAAATCGAGATTCTCTTTCGACAACATTTCCGAGAAACTCGTGTACGTCTTCAAGTTATCTATGTCTTCCCTTAATCTCTCGGCTAGATCTATGTTTCCTTCATCTTTAGCCTTCTGCATCCTCTCTTGATAGACGCCTCTAACTCTTCTCTCAGCGGCCTTCAGCACAGATTCAGATATATCGCATATAGCCGCCAGCTGCGCCTCCGCTATGTCCGGATATGCTGGTAAATGAGCGCCCTGAAATATCCCACCGGAACCAACAACACCGACTCTAACCCTCTTCAAGAACAACCACCCGTTAAGAGGGTTCAATCATTTAGGCTTAAAAACCTTTCCTAAAGTTTTCAGCAGAATAGAATTAATTTTATAAGACAGACCTTCACTATAATTAGCTAAGATTAAAACTAATGGTGGGATCAAATATTAGCTTTGAATATGTTGTTGAAACAGAGGATTTAGCCAAATATTATCAGATGGGGCCCATAACGGTTAAGGCCCTAGACGGCGTTGACTTAAGGATTAAACGTGGAGAATATATTTCAGTCATGGGTCCTTCTGGTTCGGGTAAGACTACGCTGTTTAATATGATTGGCGGCATAGATAGGCCCACCAGGGGAAGAGTGTACATAGATGGCGTCGACATCGCTAAACTAGACGCCTATGAGCTTGCTTGGCTTAGGTGCCGTAAGATCGGGTATATTTTCCAGACCTTCAACCTTATACCGGTTCTAACAGCCATAGAGAACGTTATGCTGCCAATGATCTTCGCTGGCGTTGAACGCGAGGAGCGCTTCAGAAGGGGTAGAGAGCTGCTTGAGATGGTTGGCTTAGGGGATAGGCTTAACCATAAGCCGGCGGAGCTTAGTGGTGGTCAGCAGCAGCGTGTTGCTATTGCTAGGGCTCTTGCGAATAATCCGGCTATAATTCTCGCCGATGAGCCAACAGGCAACCTAGACCTGCATACGGGGTTGGAGATAATAACTCTCTTGAGGGAGATGAATAAGGAGAAGGGCGTAACTATTATTGCGGCAACCCACGACCTTAAGATGATCGATGTGAGCGACAGAATAATTTATCTGCGGGACGGCCGAGTAGAGAGGTACGAAACCAGAGCAGAAGTGTACGTGAGAGTTACGGAATAACGGAATAGCGATCGCCGCATATTCGCCCAAAAAATAAATACGCAGATCAAATAAAAGCGCCTTTTCTTAAAAGAAAAGCTATATGGTATACTAGGTCAATTTAAACGAAGGCTAAAAATTATTCAGGAGGATAAGTAATCATTTCAGCCTTTGAAAGCCCATAATCTACTTTCACTTTGATACGCTCAGCCTGTCCCAGTCAACTTTTTTAGCGATCGCTTTAAGATGACTCTTCAAGATTTTCTCAGCTTTCTCAAAGGTTAGGCGTCCAGCATTCCAAGTTACGAACGGCGGGTAGAATGATGCTTCTTTAAAGACCGCCTTACCATCCTTAATCTCGAACTTTATGTATCCAAGCTCTCTCAGGTAGCAGGAGTCGTTTGGGCATAGAATATCTATCTCTTTTAACTCATGCTTTAAATATAGGATCTTGTATTCATCCGGGCTATCTATTATCCTGCCGCAGGGACATTGAATCTTCTCTTCTTCCGCCATCATTCCACCCCTCCCCTCATTCCTCTTCAGCGAAGAATTCTTCAGCCGTGAGCGTCAAACCTCTCCTCTCCTCGATGTTTTCGATAGTGCCGTCTCTGAGGAATACTACTCTGTCGCTTATATCGATCATTTTGAGGTCATGAGTAGCGCAGATGATTGTTGTGCCACGCTCAGCTTTCAATCGGTATAGGAGCTGAACTATCGCGAAGCCCGTGTTCAAGTCTAGGTTGCCTGTTGGCTCATCGGCGAGAATTATAGCCGGATTATTCGCAAGAGCCCTAGCAATAGCAACACGCTGCTGCTGACCACCACTAAGCTCGGTGGGTCGATGGTTAACCCTGTCGCCTAGGCCAACCATCTCAAGCAGCTCAACAGCCCTCTTTTCCCTTTCCTCCTTCGGGACGCCGAGAAAAACCATTGGTAACGCAACGTTCTCCTTGGCTGTTAGAACCGGTATAAGGTTGAAGGTCTGGAAAATATACCCGATCTTACGGCACCTAAGCCAGGCCATTGACTTCGACGGTATTTTAGATAAGTCTACACCATCTATAAAGATGTCGCCCTTAGTGGGCCTATCTATGCCGCCAATCATATTAAACAGCGTAGTCTTACCCGAACCAGAAGGACCCATAATAGACACGTATTCCCCACGGGACACTTCAAGAGATATTCCGCGCAGGGCGTGAACCACTTCTCCCCTAAGATAATAGTCCTTGTGGACATCAATGGTTTTAACGGCGGGAACCGATTTCTCCATTAAGAAGTTTTCCTCCTTAATCTTCAATTAAATAACATGTGAACGCTTTTATATTTAAATCTTTGTTAAGTTTGATTTGCAAACAACGTATTTACCATCATCAAATATTTTCGAGACTATTGTTTTAATGTTTTCTTGCAGTGAAAGGACTTTTCCTATAAACTCTTCGCCTTTATAGGTTAAAGCGTACACTCTTTTTCTGGAACTATTGTGAACTTTACTCTTAATTAACCCTTCCCTTTCAAGAGAATAAAGCGTTAGGTAAACTGTTCCAGAGCTCATCATAAGGTTAAACTTCTTATGGATGAGCAACATAATGTCATATCCACTTAAGGGTGATTTTGCGAGCTCTACTAATATGAATATATCTAAATTATCATATTTATTTATACAATATAAATTTTTCAATTATATATTTGCATAATATGAATTTCAAATATAAATTTTTCCATAATAATTTAAACAAAGAGAACCGGGGCATTTATTACCCTCATATTTATTGATGTAATATTCTCAAGTATTTCTACGTGATAGCAAAAATTATCTATCATCTTACTCAAAGAACGCTTGGGTGTTAAATGTGAGCCTATGGAAATATGTCTTTGAATTAGCCACAAAAGATTTGGAGCTGTTGAAAAAGAAGAAGCAGGCATTAGACGATCTACTATCCTCCAACAGGATCTCAAGTCAAACATACGAGTGCTTGAGTAAAGAGATAAACGAGGCTCTATCCGATGTGAAGAATTATCTAGAGACTTTATCCTGCAAAATGAAGAGTAGAGCTGAGAATCTGAAGAAACAAGCGGATGTGCTAGAGATCTTTTTGGCCAATATTGAGATTCTTCACGCCGCCGGCGAAATCGATTATGAGACATATGAGAAGCAGAGCAAAGCCATATCTCTCGGCTTAGAATCCACGAGGAACGAGATAAACGAGATAAAATGTGCTCTGGAGAGCATAGCGCCAAAGCCCGCTGAAGAAGCTAAGTGCGAGGAGAAGATTGAGGAGCCAGCTAAAGCCCCTTCACCTGTAGAGGAAAGCGCTCCCCAATCATCTGAAGCGGCATCTTCCATCTAGGAGAGAAAATCTTCAGCTTAAGCAGTAAAGTGCTTACCCGCTCCTGGCGCCTCCCTCACACATTTTTATGGCCTAAAAAACATTATAGAAATTTTTTGACCGCTGTATTACGCTCTGCCCTTTATTCTGATCGCTTTATCCGCCTCTTCTATTTCAGCCCTCTTTGATTCCTGATATTTGCGGATTCTATCCGCTAGCTCTGGGCTCTCTAATGCGAGGATCTTAGCTGCCGCTATGGCTGCCCCTTCCGGCTCAATGGTTACAACAGAACCTATACCGCTTGGAACCCTAAGCGAAGAGTATATGTCTGCGCCGCCGAACTTCTCCGAATAGGGCGGGCACGCTATTACAGGCTTCAGCGTGTTAGCGTCGACGAAGGCGCTTAAAGCATTAGATCTGCCGGCGACTGTTATGTAGACTATTTTCTCCCCCTCATATTCCTCAAGTATCTCAAGAACCTTTCTCGGAGTCTTATGTGCTGAAGCAACCCTAAACTCGTATTCTACGCCTAAGGCATCCAAGTATTTAGCGATTTCACGCGAAAAATCCATGTCGCCTCTCGAACCCATCAAAATTACGACTTTTCCCCTCATATTTCTCCTCCCCTTAAAGTGGGAAACTTACAATATTATTTCTTCTAGCGGACTCATATATAGCTATTATAACCTCAAGGGACTTTCTCCCCTCAACGCCGTTTACGGTAGGCTCCCTACCCTCAATAATGGCTTTAGCGAAGTCTCTCAGCAGAGAGGCATGATTGGTTGCTGGAACAAGTTCAGGTCTAGCCCAAGATTTTAACCCCTCTTTTGCTCCCTCGGAGACAATCTCCTCCCCACCGATCACAGCCCATCTTTTCAGAACCTCGCCCTCGATTATGGCTGTTCCTTTGGTTCCATGAACCTCAAGCCTTGTTGGCAGGCCGGGGTAAACGGCGGTGCTCCCTTGGATTACGCCTATAGCTCCATTCTCAAACCTTATTACCGCGGCAGCTGCGTCCTCAACCTCTATTTTATGGGCGAAGGTGTCCATTTGAGCCCAAAGATACTTGGGTTTGCCCATCACCCATATTAGCAGATCAATGGTGTGTATGGCTTGATTTATTAGGGCGCCTCCGCCCTCAGTTGCCCAGCGGCCTCTCCAAGGGCTTTCGCTATAGTATTCTTGGCTTCTGAACCATTCGACTACGGCTTCTCCGAGAATCAATTTCCCGAAAACACCGTTATCGGCGGCATCCTTCAATTTTCTCATGGTTGGATCGAAACGCGACTGCAGAATCACACCTAGCTTAACGTTATTTCTCCTAGCCGTCATAATCATGTCATCAGCCTCCTTTAGGCTTATAGCCATCGGCTTATCCACTAGGACATGTTTGCCGCTCTCCATGGCGTCTATAGCCATAGGATAATGCTGATAATGCGGCGTATTCACTATAACGGCGTCTATCGGAGCCTCCTTTAACATTCTCCTATAATCCGTATACCAGTATTTCAACCCCCACTTAGATGCAAAACCCTTAGCTTTTTCTTCCCTCTGGCTGGCGACCGCGACGAGCTCGGATAATCCCTCGCCGGCTATCAGCGCCAATCCGTTAGCGCAGAAATTAGCCCCAACACCTGTCCCAATTATACCAAACCTAACTTTCCCATCCCGCATCCCAAATCACCGCCAGTAGACTTTATTCAGACGCTTAAAATTAAATTTAAGCGAATTTAGGTGAAGAAAGGCTTCCTTCTCCTCACAGCCTCAATAAAGAGACTCTTTAAGTGCTGGTCGTCGGCTCCGTTCCTCATCGGGTTGAGCACATCTACCAAGTTATCGTGTCTGAATAAGCATGGTTTAAGCTTCCCATCGGAAGTCAACCGGATCCTATTGCAGTGAAGGCAGAACTCAGTGTTATGCATCGGCTTAACCACTTCAACCTCGGCTCCGCTCCTCAAAACATATTTTCTTCTATGATGCATCGATCTAACAATGATCTTTAAAGACTTCTCCCTAAGCTTATTCTCTAAATCATTTAGGTCAACGTGGTATTTTATGTAGAAGGGGTCTTCACGCGGCTGCTCAAGCTCAATCAGCTGGAGCACTAGGCGGTTTTCCTCAGCAAATTTAATCATATCTTCTACTTCGTCGCAGTTCACTCCCTTTAAGAGAACCATGTTGATTTTAATTGGGTTCAAGCCAGCCTTCGAAGCCTCAATTATTCCCCCAATAACCTTCTCGTGTGCGTCAACGCCTGTAATCATCTTAAATTTTTCCGCATCCAATGTGTCTAAGCTAACGTTAACCCGTGAAAGCCCCGCCTCCTTTAGCTGCCGAGCGTACTCTTTGAGGAGGAAGCCGTTTGTGGTCATGGATACGTCTCGTATGCCGGGTATAGTGCTTATTCTACGCACGATTTCAACGATATCCTTCCTTAAAAGGGGTTCTCCGCCCGTTAACTTAACCCCGTAAACGCCCAGTGAGGCTGCAACCTTAACTATACGCTCTATCTCCCCAGCCGAAAGCTCAACACTGGAGTTGAAGATCTGGCCTTCGCGGTGGCAGTAAATGCACTTAAAATTGCATCTTTGCGTTACAGATACCCGCAGGTTTTCAACGGGTCTGCCGAAACTATCCTTAATTGTCAAGTTGAATCACTCTAACCGCTTAAAGATATAGGGGAACCGCGGAGATTTATTTTTATCTCGAAAAGTATTAAGGGTTCAAGAAGCAGCTTATTTTTGCGGAGGAGCGTTTTTAATGAACCCTCGTGGAAACTTTCTTTTAGCCGTCAAGCATGAGGAAACCTATTGGCTTCCATGCCCCCTCTTCGATAAATCAGCCGTCACAGTTCATCACGGCTTAATTGAAAGATGCGATTTTGGATTGGATTCATGGGGTGTGCGATGGGAGCTGAAGGATAGCCGCTCAGATAGTTTCCCGGTGGATCACCCATTGAAGTCCCCGGACATGGTCGACGATTACCCTATGCCGTCGCCATATGAAGCCCATATAATTGGGCGGGCTATGCTGGAGGCTTCGAGGGTTGATCGACGGAGAACCGTGCTCCTAGGCGATAATGGTTGGGGCCTATTCGAAAGGGCTTGGCTGCTTCTAGGCATGACGAGATTCTTCATCTGGTCTTTCAGGCATCAGGATGCGTTGAGGAGGCTTATAGAGCGTATTGCTGAAGTAAAGGTCGCTATAACTGAGGAGCTTATCGAGAAGGTTAACATTGACGTGGTCTGTTACGGCGATGATTGGGGTATGGAGGATCACCTACTAATATCTCCGGAAAAATGGAGAACATTCATAAAACCATACCAAGCTAAACTTTATCGGGTGGCTAAAAGGAACAGTGTACTCGTATATCAGCATAGCGATGGAAGAGTTGAGGATTTAATACCCGACCTAGTGGAGATAGGCGTCGACATACTGAACATTCAGAGAGAATGCAACAACTGGCTGAAAATAATTGAGAGGTTTGGGAAAACCATATCGCTTTGGGGCGGGGTGAGCGCAAGAACCCTAGACATAGGAAGCCCAGAGGAAGTTGCTAAGGAAACAGAGGAATGCTGCCGCCTCGGAGAAAGCGGAGGAATAATCCTTGCGCCAGGACACACATTAAAGTACTCCCCGGAAAAAATAGACATAATGCGCAGAACATGGCTAGAAAAAGGATTCTATAAACAAGTTGACAGAAGAATTATTGGCTGCGAAGAATAAAAGTTTATTTTTAACCCAAAAAAATAAAATTAATTGTGGACCCGTGGCCTAGCCAGGATAGGGCATCGGCCTCCTAAGCCGAGGGTCGGGGGTTCAACTCCCCCCGGGTCCGCCAAAGAATTTGTTTTTTGCCCTGTTTTTGGAAAGCAGTTTAAAACGGGCTTCTCTACGGGCATATAAAGGTTTGGGTCTTCTGTGGGGTGCACCCTGGGGTGTACCCTTAGCCTTGCCCTGAAGAACTGTTCTTTTAGGATGGCTTCCAATAGCTGGTTTGGTGTCCTGAAGCCCATTTCAGCGCCTATATGCCCGATAGACGAGAAAAATTTTCCAGTAGCCGACAACTGTAGTCAGAGACGTTAGCCCTGACTATTCTCTAACCCAAAATTCTTATAGAGGCATCTGATAGCCCTTATCTTCTCCCTTATAGCCTGCTCCACAAAGGCGTCTATGTCGTAGCCGAGACCCGCTATCTCCTGGGCGAGTTCCCTCTCAATCAGGCATAGAATGTGTTGCCTGCGCCTATGATCCTACATCAAATATATAATGTAGTTTTTACGATTTTCGGAAATAGCTTAATTTTAAGCTCTTAACCTGCAGTTGTCACGCTACGAAAAAATTTCCGTTGGTAGCGAGAACCTCTCGGCTCATGTTAGCTCAAGCCTCTCGAGGATTTCTTCGCTCATGTTATGAACCCTCATAACGGGATTGAGTATTGCTTTTAGGGCGCGGAAGGCTGGGCAACCATAATCATAAGTGCACTCGCTATAATAGCGGCAGCGCCGGCAAATGGTATCCATAAGGTCCTTAGCCCTTAAAGCCATAGCTATCGCCATTCCTCAAAGAACCTTACAAAATCAAGCATTATGGTCCTCTTATGCCGCTCATTCTCAATGACCTTTAAGTGCTCTCGCAAAGTTTCTCCCAGACTTCTGGATTAATTCTTATGCTGTAAATCTTGCGTCTCATGCTGTACATATAAGTTACAGGCTTAGTTTTTCGTATGTAACTACGGTTGTTGCGTATGGAAAAATTTCTCTGATTTCGATGATTATAGTCGGCTGTTTAGAGCTTGATTGTGGAGGCGACTACGGCTTGCCCGAATGATAGCCCGCCGTCGCCGGGCGGCACTGATTCATGTACGAAGAAGTTTAGCCCGTGCTGCTCAACGATTCTGCGCATCTCTTCGGCGATTATCTGGTTGCATGCAACCCCGCCAGTAAAGCCAACGTTCTTCACGTTGTTCTCCGCGGCTAATTCCATCGCTAGTTCCGCTAAACCTCTAGCCAAATAAATATGGATGGAGTAGGCTAGATCCCTCCTTGAAAACTTGTGTCTTCCCTCGAAGAGCGAGACGATTATCTCCGTTGTATTGAGGATGTTGCCGTTGATCCGCGGCTTGATTTTGAGGGCGTCCGCTCCATGCATGGCGGCTGACTCCAGTTTCATTGCGGGCTCACCCTCATATGTTCTCTCGTAGCATACTCCCAGAACCGCTGAGGCTGCGTCTAGAACCCTACCGCAGCTGGTTGTTTTAATCTTGGTCTCGCCCCTCCGGAGCTGTGAGAGTATTAAATGCGCTTCCCTCGCGCCGTGGGGAAGATGCACGCTGTTCTCTATCAGCCAATCCTCCACATCCACACGCTTATATAGTATGCTGGCCGCCATCCTCAACGGATACTTTGTCGCCATGTCGCCGCCAAGCATCGGCTGCTCCTCCAAGTGGCCGAGCCGCTTAAATTCCATCAAGTTAAGTGAGCCGAACACTATTTCTCCTCCCCATGCTCCCCCATCTTCGCCGTAACCATAGCCATCGCAGCAAATAGCTATAATCTCGCTTAAACCATGCTCAGCCATAAGGGCCGCTGTATGCGCGTAGTGATGTTGAACCTGAACCATAAGCCAACCGCGCTCTTCGGAAAGCCTCTTCGCAAGCATTGTTGTGGCGAACTTTGGATGTAGGTCGCATGCGACGGCGTCGATCCTGCTGTTCGTTAAACGCGCCAGCCTATCAGAGGCCGATTCAAGAAACTCTAGGGTCTCAATATTCTCTACGTCGCCTATGTGCTGTGATAGGAAGGCTTTACCGCCGGATACGAGGCACGCTGTATTGTTCTCTTCTCCACCTAAACCTAGCGCGCAACGTTTAACGTTGAGCTTCACCATCACTGGTTCGGGAGCGTAGCCCCTCGACCGCCTTATGAAGACGCTTCTATCCCCATGCAGGCGTATAACTGAGTCGTCGCATCTATGAGCTATGCGCCTATTATGCAGCAGAAAATAGTCAACCAACCCCTGCAGCCTCGCGAAAGCCTCATCATCATCCTTAATTATAGGGTAGTTCGGCGGGTTAGCGCTGGTCATAACGAACGCCGGATCGCGGACTTGATCGAAGAGCATATAGTGTAGCCCCGTGTAGGGGAGCATAACTCCAACATTATGTAGGCCCGGCGCAACCAGATCGGACAGATAGTAGTTCTCGCTTTTATTCAATAAAACTATGGGGCGCGTATGTGAGGTTAAGGCTTCGGCCTCCCATCGACTGACCTCGGCGAAAGTTTTAGCGGCGTCTAGGCTTCTAGCCATTATGGCGAAGGGCTTCTGCCTCCTATGCTTCGCCTCCCTAAGCTTTTCAAGCGGTTCATCTAGAAGCGTTGAAGCCGCTATATGAAAGCCCCCGTAGCCTTTAACCGCGACAATATGGCCCTCAGATATAAGCTTGCCAGCCTCCCTAATTGGGTCGTGGCATTCGACGATCTCGCCGCTGCCAGCCACCAGATACGCTTTAGGCCCGCATTTTGGGCACGCGACCGTCTGCGCATGGAACCTCCTATTCGCTGGGTTAGCGTACTCCGACCTGCAGAAGTCGCACATATGGAAGTCGCGCATGGTAGTGTTCTCCCTATCGTATGGGATGTCTTCGATTATAGTGTATCTCGGCCCACAGTTCACGCATGTTATAAAGAAGTAATTGTATCTGGGGTTTGAGGGATCGCGCATCTCGGCGAGACACTCATCGCATATCGCTATGTCCGGCGGTATAACCGAACCGGATAAATCGGCCTCTTCGGAGCTCCTATATATTTTAAAGTCCTCATATATCTCTCCGGAGAACTCGGCTGGCGTAGCTATAACCTCGTGTATTTTTGCCAGCGGAGGCTTCTTCTCAACCAAATCCCTTAAGAAAACCTTAACGTCCTCTTCTGAGCCGTCTACGAGTATTTCTACACAGGAGTCGCCCCTATTCCTAACGTAGCCCTTCAAATTATTCTTTAACGCTATTCGATATATGAATGGGCGGAACCCGACCCCCTGCACTATGCCGGAAACAATTACTCTTAAACGCATATCTAACGTATCCTTAAAAAGAAAATGATGATAAAATAGGTTTTATTTTATCACCTGAATTTTCTCCAGCATCTTTAACGGTTTTACGCGCAGTTCATCGAAGCCCAGCTCCTCTGGGCTCATGCCCATAGCTAAGCCCAGAAGCTGCGTGTAATGCAGCACCGGCACCTCATATTTTTCGCCGAACATCCTCTCAACGCGTATCTGGTTCGCGTCATACATCACATGGCAGGCTGGACACACCGTTATCAGCGCGTCTGCCCCGGCCTCTTTAACATTGAGGAGCTTCTCCCTAACTAGTGAGAGCGAAACCTTATCGTCTATGGCCGCTATAGTTGAGCCGCAGCACTCCGTCTCACCCTTATACTCAACACATTTAGCCCCAGTAGCCTCGATGAGCATCTTAAGGGCCTTCGGGTTCTCGGGATCCTCAAACTCAATGTATTTTTTAGGCCTCGAGAGATGGCATCCACTATGCTCCGCGACCTTAAGCCCCTTAAGCGGCCTTACAATAGCCTTCTTAATATTGGCTAGGCCTATGTCCTCGATTAGGGCCTGAGATATATGTTTAACATCTATGCTCCCCTTAAACTCTAATCCAACCTCGCTTAAACGCTTATTAACCTCCTCCCTAAGCGCCTTCTCCTCCTTAAGCGCCCTATTAGTCTTCTTCAGAGTGCCGGCGCATCCCGGGCATAAGGTTAAAATGTTTAGGCCAACCCGTTCAGCTACGGCGAGGTTTCTCGCTGAAAGCATAAGTGTGAGCTCATGGCTTAGGGGTTCGAGCGGAAGACCGCAGCAATTGAATTCAGGCATCTCAACGAGCTCCACACCCAGCTTACCTAAAACTCTCCTCGCGGAAACCTCGAAAGACAGAACCCTATAGGGGATGGCGCAGCCAAGGAAAAGCAGGTATTTAGGCGCTACGCCCATAACTTAACCTCCCGGATTTTCTTGGAAGGATCCTCACCCTCAAGGAAGGCTTTAATGTTCATACTCCCGAAGGTTCTCGCTAAGCTCTCAATGTTCGCTTTGGGAAGAGGCGGGAGACCGAGAGCCTCCCGCCTCTTAATCCTAGACTCCGGTATCTCATAAATGTAGCCGGTTTTAAGGAGCGTCCCCAGAATATCCTTAAAGACCTGAGGTATTCGCCCCTCCATGGCAGCCATATTCTTCAGGGTTCTTATCACGCTCGCAACCTCAACGCCTTGTGGGCAGCGGTCTGTGCATGTGAAGCATGAGGCACATAGCCAGAGAAAATCGCTATTTAAAACCCTTTCTCTTAAACCCAGCTGCGCCATGCGGATGATATATCGAGGCCTATATTTTTCATTGAACCTTGCGACAGGGCAGTCTGAGGTACATGTCCCACACTGAAAGCATTGAAGAATGCTTTTTCCGCCAGGCATCCTAGCAACTTCATACCTAAATTTCGGGTCTATTTTAGAAGGCCTTGCCCCCTCATCCTCGGACAATAATCTGCCCTCCTAACAATTAGGGATGAATATTTCCACCTATATTTTTCTTTAAAGAAATCAAAACACATATTTAAGTTTGGCGTCTCCCTATAATTGATGAGCGATGTTTAAATCAAATTTAAGAGAAGAGCTTAAGGCTTGGCTGAGAGGCTACTCCAGACTCGCAATACTAGGTGTCGGCAACACCCTCAGAGGGGACGACGCCTTAGGCCCTGAGTTTATAAATAGGCTTAGGGGAAAACTGCCTAAAAACGTTAAGCTCATAGATGGCGGCGTGGCCCCAGAAAACTTCATTGGGCATATAAGGCGGTTTAAGCCCACACATGTTCTTCTCATCGATGCCGCGAGCTTCGGCGGAAAACCCGGCGAAATTAGGCTTATCCCACCGGAGCATATATCCGGCGTAGCGTTATCGACACATAGCATACCGCTACACATTCTAGCTGATCTTATAGGTAGGTGTGTGGGCGCAAAGGTCATGCTCCTAGGCGTGGAGCCAAAAAGCCTTAATCTAGGAGAAAATGTAAGCCCGGAAGTTAGAGAATCGGTTGAGCTGGGGTCGAAAATTCTCATAGAGGTTGTAAACAGCGCATGGAAAAATGGATAATCTGATGGTTCTCGCAATACTTTTAAAGATTCGGCCGATAACATATTCTCCTTGGAAAATGGCCTGGTGACCTTATATTGGGTGCTAAAAGCAAAGTTAAGGGCGTTAGTCCACCCTCAAGCTTTAGGGCTAAGGGGTTAAAAACACTATTTTACATAATTTTCCTGTCTATATTGTTGTCGCTCATAAACTTCTTCTTTGGATGGACATCTAGAGAATCTATCCCATCCATTTTACAGCCATACAGCGACATAGTATTGGCGGTTAACCCCTATTTAGTGTACGTTCAATCCGCGCTGGTTCTAGCGATAGGATACCTGATCGTCAACTCCTTCAGCAACGCCGTCTACCACTACATGCGTAGACTAACGGATCAATCATCCGCCGCAACCGTTAAGACAGTTGTTTGGGCGCTCGGGATCGCGGTACTCCTCGCAATAGTTACATCGATACTTAGCGCTGGGCCGTGGGCCGCTATAACGATCGGCTCTTTTGGAGGCTTGATTGCCGGCTTCGCAACGCAATCGGTTCTCTCACACTTCGTTGCGGGCATATTTCTTATATTGACGCGGCCATTCAAGTTTGGCGACATGATAACCGTAGCCGGGCAGACCGGGATTGTTAAGGAGATGAGGCTAATGCATTTAACTCTGGAGACGAAGGATGGTTCGACGGAGATACTCATACCTAACGGAATGGTCTTCACACAAATAATCTTAAAGAGAAAAATAGTTGAGGGTTCAGCGCAACTACACGAGTTAAGAGAGGAGATAGAGGCTGTCAAAAAAATAACCGAGTTAAAGCAGTGAGATGCAGGCGCCTATAATAACAACCTATAAATGGATTCTGCTCCTAATAGGCGTTTAGCCAGAAGAGTTTTGCTGAGAAACGTTTATTAGGGTGTTATGCCGCATATGTTTCTCCACTTGAGAGAAGTGGAAACCGTGTATCTTCCAGACATAATAGCTGTGGAAAGCGGGCTGCTTAGTAGGCTTATGCTAGAGGGGAGAATAGATGGTAGGGTTCTCATCCACAGCTCCATAATCGAATATATTGAGCAGAGGGCTTTAAAAGGGGACTTTAGAGGCGTTAGGGAGCTTGAAAGGGCACGCAAAATAGCGGAGGAAAGGGGTATCCCATTCGAACTTTTAAATGGGGGCTCAGGTTCAAGTCCGAAAGAGGCTTTAAGGGAGCTAGCCCTCAAAACAGGCTCAACCCTAATTACTGCTGATTACGTTTCAGCCATGATCGCTAGGGCTTTAGGCATCAAAACCCTATACGATAAAGTTCAGGCTGGAGTTGGTCTCATAGACCTCTTTAAAGGGGCAGACGTCATGTCCGTCCACCTAAAGGAGAACCTGCCCCCCAGGGTTAAGAGAGGGGTGCCGGGCAAATGGGTTTTCGAGGCCATTAGTGACAGAGCCTTAAGTAGAGATGAAATTGAAAGCCTTGTTCACGAAATCCTTGATAAAGCTAGGGCTGGAGAGGGCTTCATAGAGACGAGCACTGAGGGCTCAACGATAGTTCAATTGGGCGTCTACAGGATAGTGATAACTAAACCACCCTTCAGCGATGGCTTAGAGGTCACAGTCGTGAAGCCCATAGTTCACATGTCTCTTGATGACTACAACCTGCCGCCAAAGCTCCTTAAGAGGCTTGAAAGACAGGCCGAGGGCATACTGATAGCTGGCGCCCCAGGTATGGGTAAGACAACTTTCGCCCAAGCCCTAGCCGAGTTCTACTTAAGCATGGGCAGAATAGTTAAGACCATTGAGGCCCCAAGAGACCTCCAGCTACCCGACGAGGTCACCCAGTACTCAAAGGTTAGCGGGACCTCGCAGGAAATCCATGATGTTCTGCTTCTAAGCAGGCCTGACCATACAATATTCGATGAGATGAGAGACACCGAAGACTTTAAGATATACACTGATCTAAGGCTCGCGGGTGTAGGTATGGTTGGCGTCGTCCACGCAACCACGGCTATAGACGCTATCCAACGCTTCATAGGCAGGGTTGAGCTGGGCGTAATACCCTCAGTAATAGATACAGTCATATTCATAAGGAACGGTGGGGTTGAGAAGGTTTACAGCGTTGAGAATGTGGTTAAGATCCCCCACGGCCTCAGAGACGCAGACCTAGCTAGACCAGTCGTTGTAATAAAAGATTTCTTAACTGATGAACCCGAATACGAGATGTACGTTTTCGGCGAGAAAACCTTCGTGATCCCAGTTAAACACAAAACACCTAAAGAGAAAGCTATATCTAACAGCGTGGGGCCCTTACTTGAGAAATACACTCAGAACTACAGTATTGAGGCTGACGGCGACACCCTAACCATACATGTTCCCAGAGAATTCTACCAAGTAGTCTCAAGAAAATGCCAAAAGAAGCTTGAGAGAATAGGTAGGAAAGCCGGCTTCACAAAAATATCCATAGAGATAACATGAGCTAATCCCAGAGCTACTTAAAGAGCCCAGCGCAAAAACCCGTTAGCTTTTGACCAGCAGCGAAGCCTGCATAATTTTAGTAGAAAATTCCGATACCCTGAAGGTTTAGTTGTACAGCTGAAAATTCTTAAATAATCTCCGGTCAATTCCCTTAATAGGTGGCTTGCATGCGGGTTGAAGATTTTAGACAGATTGTGAGAGATGAAATGGTTCAGAGGAGGGAGGAAGGCTGCGATGTTACGGGGGTTGAGGAGAAGGCTTCAAGGATCGAAGATATAACTTTATCCGAGTTAAAGGCTCTTCTTGAGGCTTTGGAGGTATGCCCGCTTAAACCGGATTTCCCATATAGGGAGCCTTCTGATCTACCAGGCATAATGGCTGAACGGCCGAGGAAGCTTGAGAAAATAAGCGTTAGGCTTTCTGACGAGGATTTATTCGATAAGATTTATGGTGGATGGCTTGGCCGCTGCGCGGGCTGCCTCCTTGGGAAGCCCGTTGAGGGCTTCACCCGGAAGCAGATTGAGGTTTGGCTAAATATCGCCGGGGAGTATCCGCTAAGAGATTATTTTCCACCCATATCGAGTCTGCCTGAAGAAGCGCCTGAATGGTTGAGGGATAGGCTCCTCTACATCGACAGAATGTTTAAGAAGACTGGCATAGGCGTTTTACGCGGCCAGATAAGCCGTATGGCCCGCGACGACGACATAGACTACACGATAATTAACCTATATATCTTGGAGAATTATGGGATGAGCTTTACAGCGATGAATGTTGGTGAGACATGGCTGCATTTACTCCCATACCTTCAGGTTTACACGGCTGAAAGAGCAGCCTATAGAAACCTAGTTAATGGTTTACAGCCACCCGAGACAGCCACATATATGAATCCTTATAGGGAGTGGATCGGCGCCCAGATAAGGGCTGATATGTGGGGCTATGTGGCTCCAGGCAACCCGGATCTGGCCGCCAGCCTAGCCTACAGGGATGCAAGCCTCTCACATGTAAAGAACGGCATATACGGCGAGATGTTTGTCAGCGCCATGATAAGCGCAGCCTTCACGACGAGCGATATAGAAGAGGTTGTTGAAACGGGTTTATCGGCGATTCCCGGAAAGTCTAGGCTCGCCGAGGCTGTTAGGGATGTTTTAGCGTGGAGCAAGGAGTATGCTGACTGGAGGGATACGTGGAGCAGGATATTCGAGAAGTATGGGCATTATCATCCCGTTCACACGATAAATAATGCTGCTATAGTTGTTATGGGTCTATTATATGGAAAGGGAGACTACGAGAAAAGTATAACGATAAGCGTCATGGGAGGATTAGATACCGATTGCAACGGCGCAACCACGGGCTCAATAATGGGCGTCATCCTAGGCGCAAGAAACCTTCCGGAAAAATGGATAAAGCCATTAAACGATACCGTGGAGAGCTATGTCATAGGATACAATAATAGTAGGATCATGCATCTAGCCAACCGGACATTTAAAATAGCTAAGAAAATCTTAGGGTAAGGAAACATTATGGAAAGCAAATAATTAATTTCAGGCGGCATCATAATAATCCATAGATGACAGCCGCCTTCTTCAAATCCCCAAATTTTCATGCATCTAAAGCCCAAAGGACGACTAGAGGAGTCTCCCATTTATTCCAAGTGAGGATGAGATCGATCAGTTAATAGCTGGATGCAGCAAGAGGGTGGCAACCTTCCTTCAGCTCCTAAAGGAAACGGGGGCGCGTTCAGGGGAAGCTTGGCACTTAAAATGGAGCGATATAGACTCAGCTACTAGAACTGTGAGAATCCGCCCTGAAAAGGGGAGTAAACCACGTATACTTCCAATAAGCCAAAAGCTCCTCGAAATGCTTAACAGCCTACCTATGGATAAAGGCGAGTGGGTTTTCTCTAAACCGCAAGAACGCCTGAAACACTTCGCTAACCACTTTAGGAGGCAGCGTAATCGCCTTGCGCGTAAACTAAAGAACCCCATGCTGACTAAAATAACCTTCCATACTCTGCGCCACTGGAAGGCAACCATGGAATACCATAAGACAAGAGATATTGTACATGTCATGCAGATACTAGGCCATAAAAACATTAAGAACACGCTTATCTACGTGCAGCTTGAGGAGGCGTTATTCAGGGATGCTAAAGAATATGTTTCCAAAACCGCTAAGACCGTTGGGGAGACATGCGCTTTAGTAGAAGCCGGCTTCGAGTATGTCTGCGAGGTTGACGGCGTCAAAATCTTCAGAAAACCAAAGTATTAAAGGGGATTCTTGGATGAACCCCCCTCATGATTTTCATGTGGTGGTGCGGGGGGTGGGGTTCGAACCCACGCAGCCCTACGGCAGCAGGTCCTAAGCCTGCCTCCTTTGACCACTCGGACACCCCCGCTTATGGGCCCAATGTACCAAGATAAAATTTTGTTGGAGAAGGGGGATAAATCTATTTCTCCATTAGGTAGTAGGCAGATGCTCCCGCTTGATAATGGAGACCGCGCTTTCCATTCCTTTGTTTGGAGATATCTCCCGCAACCCTATTTTTCTTTTTCTACAATCATATAAAGTGAGAGTGGAAAATGCGATTTTAATATTAAGGCGATTTTGGAGCTTATAATCATAAAAAATTTAAAGGACATTAAAGGTTAGTTAAGTTAATTGGAAGCGAACTAGGGGGATGAAAAACTCATTTGCAGTCAGATGAGCTTATAGTGAAAGGTGAGGATGCTTTAAAGATAGCTGAAATTTTAACTTCAACAAGCCTAAAAATATTGCAGATACTTTCCAAAGAGAGTTTGGATGTTTCATCAATAGCTGAGAGGTTGGGTTTAAGCGAGGCTTATGTAAGTGAGCAGATACAGCTCCTTGAGGAGACTGGATTAATCAAAGCGAATTATCAGAGGGGCAAAAGAGGTGTAAGAAAAATTTGCAGAGCATCTGTATCGAAAATCACAATAATAATTGAGCTTTGACCTAAACCTGCTGCTATGCGCTAACATCCTATATAGACTTCTTGAGATGAGAATCCATCGTGTCCGCTTTATGTAGGTGTTTCATTGCTCTCCAGGCATATATTATAGATGTTATGGCAGCGTGGATCATTATGCTTGCTAACGCATATAATGGCACATTAAAAAGCACCCCTAAAAGTATGTGAATATTATACAAGTTTCTCCTTCCAGCAATTCTTCTGAAGACTTTCTCAAAATCTCCATATATGTCTAGACTTATGCCCATGGTTCTGCCGAATATATCGTAACAGCATCGATAAAATGATATTAGGAGGATCGAGAATAAGCAGAGTAAAAGAGATAGAGATTCCCCAGATTCTCTGTATAAGAAGAGCGCTAATGCTATTAGCCACGAGAATTCAAAAAGTAGGTCAAAGGCGTGCTCCATTTTGCCAAGTCTTGTCGTCTGTTTCCTTGCCCTCGCAAGCTTACCGTCTAATCCATCCATTAATCCGACAACAAAGCTTAAAATCGAGCCAGGGAGAAGATAGCCCGAAAAGTAAAGTATGGCGACGATATAGGCGACAATATTAGTCGCTATAGTTAATTGGTTGGGGGTTATCCTTGTATTTATCAGCTTTTGCACAATGAAATTTTCTATAGGTCTATGAATATAGTATGCTAAAAAATCTGATGGGCCCTTCTCTTTCTCAAACATATTTTAAGCCACTCTCCTCCCGCTGATTTCCAGCAGCCTAAATATCTAGGTTGTCAATAGGAGGGGCATAGGGGCTTTCTCTAAATTTTTCCAGCGTAGATTTCATCTCTAAAAGAGCCGCAGCTATCTCCAGAGCCTTAAATGTATCTATATCGATCCAAAATAACTCCTCCTCATCAATAATGAGGGGTTTCATTTTACCCTGTCTTGCTAATTCTTTAACAGCATCGGTTAAGGTATAAAGTCCCCTTCTAATATTATCTTTTAAAGTCTCAAAGATTATGGGTGAGCATAGAAAAATGCCCATATCTATTCCATTAAAATCTTCTAAATCCTTCCCTATATCAACGATTCTACCATTAACGATTTTAACTTTCGTAGCATCATCCATGTCAAAAACATATTTCATTCTAGTATCAACGCAAAGCACACATTCATCAGCGGCAACATTGCTACTAAAATCTTTTAGCATAGATAAAACCTTTGGATCGAAAACGTGATCTGCCATAAGGAGCAGGAATCTTCCCCTAATTTTTCTCCGAGCCACATATACGGAGACACCATTACCCAGCCTCCAAAACTTATTCTCCACAAATCTTATTTTTACACCGTATTTTGACCCGTCGCCAAGAAAATCCATTATCTTTTTACCCAAGTAACCTATAACTATTACAACTTCACTTATTCCAGCATTTCTTATGGAGACTATAATTCTCTCAATTATTCTTGAGCCTAAAAGCGGCATTAAAGGCTTAGGTTCAGTAAGCGTAAACGGCTTTAATCTTTCTCCACAGCCAGCAGCAATTATAAGGGCCTTCAACAATCATCACCTAAAAGCCGAAAAATATTGTTAAAGCCGGAAGGGGCTGCTTAGCGCTCCCTTTTACCTTCAATGAATTCCTCAACCCATTTACGAGCAATATGATCATCGACTTGAACTGGTGGATGTTTAAAGGCGTATGCTGATATACTAATTAATGGTCCAGATATACCCCTATCTTGCGCTATCTTAACGGCCCTTATAACGTCTATAACCATACCTGCACTATTTGGTGAATCCTCAACCTCAAGTTTCAGCGAAACCCTGATAGGCTGATTCCCAAAATTCCTCCCTTTAATATAAATATAACATATCTTTTTATCCTTAAGGAATGGAACGTAATCTGACGGACCAATTCTAGTTGGCACATCATATGAAATGAGGCTCGTTACAGCTTTGGTCTTACTTATCCTCTTAGTCTTCAATCTCTCCTCAAGGGTCATATTTAGGAAGTCAGTGTTTCCGCCAATATTTAGCTGATAGGTTTCATCGATTGCAACGCCCCTTTCGACAAACAGGTTAATGAGGGCTCTATGCAGGATAGTTGCGCCAAGCTGGCTCTTAACATCGTCACCAGCAATAGGTAACTTAGCCATCTCGAATCTAGTAGCCCACTCTTTATCACTCGCGATAAACTCTGGTATACAGTTGACAAAGGCGCATCCAGCCTTAAGTGCCGCCTCAGCGTAATAGCGGGTAGCATGATAGCTGCCAACTGGCAGGAAGTTTACGAGCATATCAGCGTCTACTTCTTTAAGGACTGAAGCAACATCTACAGGCTCGTATTCTTCCTCCGAATATACTTTGAACGCATCCTTCATATGCGGGCCAACGCCATCAAGGATTGGTCCTGGAAGAACTTTAACGCCCAGTTTTGGCATATTTTCAACGAATACTGCGCAGCAGTTTGGCTCGGTGAAGATCGCTTCACTTAAATCCTTTCCGATCTTCAACTTATTAACGTCGAAGGCTGCAACAAATTCTATGTCTCTGACATGATATCCACCGAAGTTCACATGCATTAGCCCTGGAACGACTTCATCATCTCTAGCATCCTTATAGTACTCTACACCTTGAACTAGTGCCGAAGCGCAATTACCAATACCAGCTATAGCGACTCTGATAACCATTTACTATCACCTAACAGCGAAATATGTAAATAAATGACGATACTTATAGGTTTATAAAAATATAAAAGGTTTTCGTAAAAAATTCCTTTTGAAAAAAGGCAGATTTACATGAAAAAGGCGATTTAAAAATATTCATACATACGAATATAAATGTTAGTACCTTCAAGACATTTACAACACAAGATTCTTTAGGAAAAGAAGGCGAGTTGAAGGCGTTCATCAAAGACATATAAATGGATTTTAGGCAGTTATGCGGCATGAGGCCTGAACTTGAAACGTCATATCTTGAGGAGAACCACTTAAAGACTTAATAATCCTCAGTTTCCTTTTTAACTGTGCTTTCCCTATTACCCCTCCTCAAAAGCCACAAACCAAACTCCAAAAGCCCTGAGCCCACCGTCCTAGGTTCAGTGATGGTGGGGCCGGTGGGATTTGAATCAATCCCAACGTGGCGATATCTCCCGCAAAACCCTCTCTTTTGTTTAAGGGTAGGCTCTTTCTCTCCATTCAACCAATAATACATGAACCTTATTAAGGTTCCATAATATTTCGTAGATCACTCGAATGTCGCCGATTCTAACCCTATAAGTGTCTGTGTATCCTTTGATCTTTTTGACGTCGTAATATTCAGCTGGAACCGGATTCTCACGAAAAATTAAGAGCAGCTCAATAATCCTTCTTTTATAGTGCTCAGGGAGTTTCTCGATGGATTTTCTAGCTCTCTGAGATAAGATTATCTGAAACATTTGTTGTCAGCCTATCTCCTTAATGAGGTCTTCAAGGCTTATGCCTGAACCTTCCGCTATCTCCTTTCGAGCCTTTTCAAGCTCTTTCTTCTCTTCCTCGCTCAGCTCCTCCTCTGGTAGAAGCATGGCTCTAAGTCTCAAAAGCTCCAGCCTAACCATATCCAGTCTATTTAGTATAAGCCTCAACTGGCTTTCAGAAACAGATATGTCCAACTCTTTAACACCTAAAATAATTATGGAGAAAATGCTCTAAATTAAAGTTTTGCATCCCACACATTTAAACCTATAAACCTTATTATCTGTCTTCTTATGCCAAGATAATTGGCGATATCTCCCGCAAAATCTTCTCTTTTTCTATTTTTAATTGTTTAAATGTCAATCACGTCTTTTCCTAAGAACGCCGAGCCTTTTTAAATTCATGGACTTAGAGGATTACTCAAGTTGCTAAGAGAGGCGAGGGCAAAATTGAGAATTTTAGACATGGCAATATCGAAGTCTATAGCCAAGATCGATTCTTTACGATTACAGGCTATCATGTTGAAGGGACGCCATTGGAAATTAACGATGCCCAGCAATTATTGGATGAGCTATATGCGAAGTATGGGAGCAAAAGCGCTAATGTTGTCTTCATTGGCGCTATTAAGGAGGCTGAGCGGCCTGAAGGTGGCTGGGAGAACTATGAGAACGAGTTAGGCTACACATTGAAGGAGGTTCGAGAGAAAGATAAAGTCTTAGATGAATATTTGTAAGGCGGGCTTGCCGGCAAGCCAAGCCCCTCCGAGGTGGACATGGGAACTTTAGAGCGCCTATTATACTGGGGCTATACGCCTGAACAATCTGTAACCATATTGAAGGAGTATAGGTGGCGTGAGAAGCTCCTACGTGAGGATTACATCCAAGGGATGCTTAGAAATCTACTCCCTATGGAAGCAAGAGCCCCGCCTAAGATCACATTACCTACGGAACTGCCGCCTGCTACTGAAGTAGGCGAAACGTTTAGTTTCACGGGTGATCGGCCATTTAGGGGCCGCGTGCAAATATCCGCTTTAGCCACTCCAGTCAGCCGTTTTTCAGAGATTCTTTTCAAGTGTAAAGAGCCAGGGGGAATGCGAGATAGATAAGTGCCCACTTAGGAAAGGCTTAAAGTTAAGCGTTAATGATGAAAGGCGCTTTGATCCCTCGGCCTGGGCCACTTACTTTGACACTAATAATCCTCTCGATGCCCTCTCAGTATTTGCTGAAAAGCGAAACTTTTAACGTTGCCCAGAGTGGCGTAAGAAAGTCATTTATCAGGGACGAAGTGAGTGGGCTGTAACCCATGCGTTAGTCTACGATTTAAGTGGAGGGGAAGGGCGCGCTTGGTTCATCCACGGGGAGAGATGCGATTTACGGAGATGCCCAAACTGGATTATTGCTGAGGGCTGGCTTTGTAGAGGTTATCGTGGAAGAATAGGCGTATTAATTGTGGCTTTCACAAGCGAGAGCGAGGTTCTGGCTCCGCCAGCCGAGGAAGTCGAGAAAGCCCGTGAAGTATTACGGGGAATTGCTAAGCCTGATGGCTTAGAGGGATCGGGAATATGGCAGATAGCTGAGATCCTTCGGAAGGCAGCTAACGCTAAAGGCGATGAGGTGCGCAAGGGTTTCATGGCAGATCTCCTAACGATAGCCAGCCCCGTGTGGGTTCAAACACCTGAAAGCGGAGATAAGGAGCTAGGCGCAACTACTGGGGAGCTGGGGCCCAGCACCAATTATAAGAGCCAGAGGGCGAGGTTCCTAATCAACTGGCTGGGAGCCGGCAAATATCTACGGGGGCGTAAAACCGAGGCGGGCCTGACGGTTGGTTTAGAGAAGGTTGAGGGAATAGGTTGGGTTGCGAAGAAAGGCGCCCTTCCAAGCGCGGATTTAAGCTT
Source organism: Candidatus Bathyarchaeia archaeon (assembly GCA_038882715.1). NCBI lineage: Archaea > Thermoproteati > Candidatus Bathyarchaeota > Bathyarchaeia (SeqCode) > Bathyarchaeia archaeon. The sequence continues at coordinate 104,691 of JAVZNR010000003.1, read as the reverse complement.
CATTATTATTGATAATATACCTCCACACGCCTTAGACGAGCAGATCGAGAGTAGAAGGGATGGGATATGCACGATAGCCGGTATTAAGAACATGGAGCTGTGGGCAAGGTGCCGGCTAAAAATACTCAACAACCCAGCTCAACCCTTCGATGAGCTTGTTTATAAATGCGTGGCATTAAAGATTTTCGACAGCAAGTTCTTAGCGCGATTCGCCTTTGCAATCTACACTTATGGAATTCCAATAGACGTCCGCTATGACTCAACCGTTTACAGCCTAACCGAAGACGATAAAAGGGTACTTGATGCTGCAAGAACAATTCTCAGATGGAACTTAAGCCAAGAAATCACGTACAGGATTCCAAGCGATCTTTGGCCTAAGATCATGGAGCTGAGCAAAGAGCTTGAGAAACGCTACGGGGTGGAAGATATACCATTATTATTAAGGAATATTCCATACAAGCTGGCTGTTATCGCCTACAGCTTTGCGCTCCTTGAGGGTGAATTAGAGCCCTCTGAAAGACATTACAAACTCGCGTATGAATGGCTCGACTTTTGCGCCCGTGACATCGAGCTAGACAAATACGCGGAGGTTCAACGAACGTTAAGAAATCTAAGCGATGAGGAGTTTTCAGCCATAAATAAGGCACTAATGGAGGAGATGCAATCAGATATAAAGCTAAGGGGCGGGACATTACAGGACAGCTACATATTCCGAATAATTGACTACATTGTCAAGCACGGCAAAGCTAAGCGAGACGAGCTGGCAGCATTTTTGGAGACAGACGAGAAGACGATTACGCGGAAAGTTAATATTCTTAAGGGTTTAGGGCTGCTTCGAAGCGATAAAGACGGCTACAGCTTCACGCCTAAAGGCGTAAAATTCGTTAAAAGATGAGTATTTTTAGGGCTGCTTCGAAGTTCCTAAATGCTGTCATGAGTCTCGGCCTAAGCCGTGGAGAAGCGGATTCACTCTTCAAAATGTTGCTCAAAGAGGGGAAACTGGCGCTTGATCCAAGCGGAGACTGGAGGTGGACTGATGGATAAAGATAATGGGCTAAAGCGGCTCGTATATATCCGATATCTAGACCATGTTCTCTTCCGCAATAGCAAACACAGCCTCCTATCCCCAATCGTCCGCGAGACGGTAGGCTGGATCGTTAAGGAGAGCGATAAGGCCCTGTGGATACTGTGGGATAAGGGCGCGGATAAAAGCGAGTTTTCCTTCGAATCCGGCCTCGTCATCCTAAAAAGCGATATCCTGGAGATGCGGAATGTTAGGGTTGAGTAGCTACCCCTTCTTCAAAATGAGTTTGCCATCCTCCTCAATGAAGAGGACCAGATCGCCCGCGTTGAGGTTAAATCTTCTCCTCGCTTCAGCTGGGATTGTAACCTGCCCCTTCGTGCTTATTTTAGCCGCTCCAAGAGTTTTTTGCAATCCGTTTTTCCTCCTACATTTAAGTTTTGTAGGGAAAATCTTAAATATCTTACTCCTTACATTCTTTACATGTAAGAATTGTAAACATGCTTGAAGCCGTGGAACAAGCGGCAATTACCGGACCCATAGTTTTAAAGAAAACTGGGCAGTACGAGATAGTTTTGGATAACGTTAGCGGTAAGATTTACGTCCAAATCGAGAGGGGCGCTTACTGGAGGCTGAAGAACCCGCAGGTAACACCTGTAGCCCCTCCGGCCTCCAACTGTATAGGCTTCACTCCATCACCAAAGTTCATTTCCGATTTAGCGGGCAAGGTTATTGAGGCATTATGCTCAAAGTCTCCTGAACTCGCCTCTTTTGTCCTGTCATCAAGCGCAATGATGAATATGGCTGCAGCCGTGAGGGCCGCGCGGACCCTTGAAACATACTCCTATTGGATTAAACGCTACTCTGAGTGGGGCTGGATTATCTCCAGACCAGCTTATTGAAGAAGCGAGGAGCGAGGACGTAAACAAGAGGATCCATTGGTTTATCACGGAGACGCGTAGCTCCGGGATGAGCGATGGAACAATCCTAAACGTCTACAAGGCTCTAAAATGCTTCTATCACGCCAACTTTATTGATGGGGTTAAGCTGCTCCCCGTGGTTAGGAAAAACATTAGGCGCGCGCCCACGTTTAACGATCGTCCTCCAACTCAGGAAGAACTGCAGCGCCTACTTGAGGTTGCCGACCTCCAGGGAAAGGTTATTATCACGTTCATGGCTCTTGGGGGATTCAGGCCCTCCACGCTTGTCAGGCTGAAGTATCGACATGTTAAAGAGGATCTGGAGCGCGGGATTATACCAGTCCACGTTCACGTTGAAGCTCAGATAACAAAGGGGCAGTACTCTAATTACGACACTTTCTTAGCTAAGGAGGCCGTGGATGCCTTAAATGATTATCTCAGCATGCGTAGGATGGGAACCAGAAAGATTCCGCCTGAGGAAATAGTTGATGAATCTCCAATCGTGAGGAACGAGAGGCTTGCAGCCTCATACATTAAAAGGGGGCTCATACCCCCAGGCATAACGACTGATAGGCTCCGCGACATAGTCCACGAGCTCTACCGCAAGGCTGGTTTGCTCAATGGAAGGGGAAAGAGGCGCTATGAACTCAGGGCGCATAGCTTAAGGAAGTTCTTTAAAACCCAGCTTGAGGCCAAGGGCGTGAAGACAATCTACGTTGAGTACATGATGGGGCATGTCCGAAGCCCCTACGATAAAACCGTGGAGATGAAGGGCGTTGACTTCCTGAGAAGCATATATGCGGCGGCGGACCTGAGAATTAAGCCCAGGCCAACGCCAGACGAGCAATTCATAGCCCTACTGGAAGACTTTATAAAGAGCAAGGGATTTGATGTAGATAGGGAGATGCTTAAGAGGGCTATAATCAAGCCGCATAGAACCGTTATCACAAGCAAGGAAATGGAGGAGGAGAGGAAGAAACTAATCAAGGAAACGTTCATTAAAATGCTTAGAGAAGAGATGTTCCCAACCTCACGCGGGGGTACAAACTTGTCTGGACAAGGCTGTCCACTCGGACACCCCCGCGTATAGACCCAATATACCAAAATAAAACTTTGTCAGAAGAGGGGAATAAATCTCTTTCCCCGCACCAAAGTCTTTCCATAATCTTGTTGATTGTAATTCTGCTTTGGCTTTTTCAGGCTTTTCCATGCTGGGCTAAGTTTTCTGTGCGGGTTGGACCCTTCACGGTTGAGGGCGATCATATGATAGCGGAGGCCCAATGGTTCGGCGATGTCAGGGTTCTGGCCCTCAAGACTGAGGGGTGCTGCGCTATATTTAACTGCACGGAGCCGCCCCTGAGGGTTACGGTTAACGATCAGCCGCATTCTAATTGGACGTATTTCGGGGTTAGGGGCTGCCTCGAAATATGCGGTCTGCCGGCTGAATCCGCTGTTAAGGTCTTCTGGCCGATTCACGTCTCAGGCCTTCCAGCCGCGGCGATTAGGGTTGAAGCCGTTAGCTTAGGCGTAGTGGAGGCCGGCGCGGAGAAGATCTTCCAGATCCCGGTTGAGTTCAGCGGCTCCAGCATTCTGATCATAAGGGTTGAGTTTAAGTCATGCGCGGATTGGTTCAGGGTTGAGGAGCGCCTGCCGCGGGCCTTCACAAGCAGCCCAGAGAGCAGCGTTGGAAGAGCCTATATTAGCGTTAAATTGAGGGTTCCAGCTAACGCAACCGCAGACGATATAGCCGTGCCAGTCGTGGTGTATGCAGCCGGCCCCTCGGAGCCGAGTTAACGAGCCAGGGCCTAGTCTCCTTCACGGTTAGCGGGGGGCTGCGGGGCATGGATGCCGCTAAAAAGTGGGGGTCCTTGCTGGCCCTGATAATCGCTCTAGCAGCGTTCCTATACGCTGTTTGGAGGGGGAGGCTGTAGTATGAGCGCGCTCACAGGCACAGCCCTATTAAAGCTTATGTTTGAGAGGCTAAGCCGCGACCAGCTGTCCGAGCTGGCGGCTCAGCTGGGCCTGTGCCTTGAGTGCGGCGGCAGCCTCATACACTCGAATGGGGAGGTTGTATGCGCGAAATGCGGATTGGTCTGGCTGGAGGAAATCGAGGAGGCCCGCATACCGTTCCCGGAGTTCGATGATCCGGGCGATAAGGACGGAGCCGGCGGACACTACGAGGCCCACTGGAACCCTGAGTGCAGCCTTGCGTTCGGAAGAAACCTGGGCTCAAGCCTGACCAGTCGGGACTTGGAGCGGATACTTGGACGGAGGGGGCAGGCGGATCGGCTAGGGTTCTGAGGCTCCGCTCCGAGGCCGGCGGAGGCGAGCCTGACCCGCTTAAGCGCATGCTTTCGAGAATAAGCACGGTTCTGGATAGATGCGGGCTGCGTGGCAATCATGTGGCTGCTGAGTATGCCGGCAGGCTCATGCGCAAGGTGTATGGGATTGCAAAGGCGGCTGGAATAAGCCTAAGCCAGAGCATAGTGGACGCCGTAGCAGCCTACACAATCCACAAGCTGGGAATCAAAACATATAATGAAGCCAGCCTAGACCTGAAGCCTAAGGACATAGCCCTACTGAAGGCAATCCTATCATTCGAAACGGAACTCAAGCGCATAAAGAAGACGTATAGGGAAAGGCGCAGGTGATACTCAAGCATCAGCCTAGAAAAGGTTTCGCGCGAAACCTTGGATGAAAAAACTATCCAACTGTTACTTGAGTATCAGATTGCCGGGGCTTAGCGGCACAACCGTGTATCCCATAGGGTATTTTGGTGTGACGTGGTAATTAATTACGTTTCCTAATATGTTTGTTACTAGTACTGACTACACTACTACATTTTAAAATTAGGAGTCTTAGTCTATGTTTTAACCCTTCTTTTTTAATGGCAATTGTTAGTGTTGTTAAAGCCGTAAACGCTAGGACCATGGTTACAATGTTAAATTCTGGCACGACTTCTGTTCCTTTGATTTCTACTAGATGAGTGCTATGGGTGTAGGTAAAGTATATGAACGTGTGTGTTTGATTCCATTTTATTATGAGGCTTTTAGGACTTGTTCCGTCAATTAGCACGTTCCAATCCGCGATGTTAGCATTCAATAAATCCTTTGGAACTGTTACATTGCATATTCCCTCAGTTCCAGTTAGGCCTTCAACATTGAAGGTTAATTTTTTATGTTCTTTGTTTAAAGCCATATTTGATATTATTGAATTGCTTTTAATGATAACTAAAAATAGGCGATTATCAACATTAATGTAGTGAGTTGTTGTTTGAATTTTCGCGAAATAAGCAGTTAACAAATATGGCTCATTTATTGTAACTGTCACTGGGTTGTTTGTTGAGTAGTCGGAACCGTCAAGTTGCCATTTTTGGAAAATATAATCTACACTAGATGTTGCTGAAATTAGGGCATCCGAACCATAGTCATACCAGTATGTTCCAACAGTAGGATTTGTTGATCCCGAGCTGGGCGGGTTAACGTTTATGGTCAAAGTATACTGTGTTTTATATGTGGAGGATATGGAGCCGCCATCAGATGGCACATTAATTGTTCCACTTTTAGCCGTTGAAAGACCGCTTGTAGAGACCCAGACGTATCGCTTATCTGAGCCAGCGCTCACAGGGTCGCTCCAAGAGAAGCTATGCGATGAACCAACATCCCAAGTGAATGACTTTGGTAAATCTGCATATGCATAATTGACTCCGTCAACGGTTAAAATTGTTCCACTAGCGTCAGCGTCTGAACCCATGCCTGTAACCGAGAATGTTACCATGGCTGTCCTCTGGAGACGCATGGTTATGGTGCCGTCTTCGCTGACAGTAGCTGTTGTGGAGGGAGATGTCTGAGATATTACGCTTACTCCTCCACTAGTCTCCCACTGCCTGAATCTGTAGCCGCTTGGAATGATCCCAGTAGAGAGCGAATATGAGCTTGGTGCAATATTTATTGAACTACCATGAGAGTAGCTTGATCCTGCGAAGACTAACGAGGCCCCACTAACTGCGCTTCCGGCTTCATCTAGAATCTGAAAGTTAACCGCCTTTGTTCGGGAAACATAAAGTTGGTCCGGCACCCACCAGTCCGAGTCAAATTCTACATCAAAACCACTGCTGGGACTATATTTTCCCCAAATAGCCCAAGAAACATCATACCAGCCTTCCTCGGCATCTAAAGGCACCGTGAAGCTACGGTAATACCAGTTTGTCCCGTAGGATACTGAAACAAGAACATCATGTGACGGGTCATCGATTACGCGGTTAGAAGGGCTTCTTATGCTACAACCAAGACCCACTTGAATGTTATCGTAAAATGGGCTACGAATCTTGTACCCGACCAAGAAAGTTTGTCCAGGTCTAACGTAAACTGGTGAAACATTATGGTCATCAAGTGAAGGACGTCCATGTTGCAGGCGGTATTCTCCTGAACCGCTGCGTGGATGGACTTTTATGTAGGTGGGCCAGCTCCCCGTAACAAAAGCAACAGTGTCCGGATACGATGTTCCCGTGGCACTTGCGATTAGACGGCGTGCTCCATCATAAATATAGACATCAAAGTTTGTGCCTGGATTACCCCTAATAGAAACAGCTATAGCTTGTCCCTCCGACCAACCCACTTTATAATATTGATCATTCGAGCGAAGAGTCCCTTCAGTCGAGAAGGCTGAAGCTATGCCATCATAAGCATAGTCAAATGACGAACCAACATCCACCCAATGTCCCCATAATGGATAAACGTCCCAGACCCACTCTTGAAATATCCATTCGAAGGAATAATAGTAACCCTCAGATCCCTTTACAACGAAGAAGCCCCCAAAATTATAATCCGTATCCCATGTGAAGTCATATGACCCTATGCCAATTAAAGTCTTTTTCTCATGTTTTAAGATTTTGCCAGAGATATCTTCGATATATAAATCGAATTCGCCAAGACCCCTTTATGCGAAAAGTGGACTTTTGTGAAGAATACATCCAGAAATAATAGTAGTGCTGACGTCACGTGATGTGCCTGGACTGTCAATAGTTGCGTTTATGCATTTGAATGAATTAAGCAAAATAAGGCTTAAGCTTGCCAATAAAAGAATAATTCTAAGAATACTACTCATCACTCCCCCATCCATTTTCCTTTTAAACCTTTTTTAACTTTAAAGTTGGCTTAAATTTTTCGGAAGACCCTCTATAACATCCCTTTATAGCCACTTTACTTTAAAAACATATTTGGACCGAAAACCTTCCACTAATCCAGAAGGCTATAAACCTATTCCCAAAGTAGTCTATCAATATGGAAACAGAGAGCTAGGCGTAAAAGCATACTTAGAGGCTAGGAAAGAAGCCCTAAAACTCCTTGAGGAGCTGAAAATCTATGGAGAGCAATAGGCTCTTCATCCTCCTAATCTGGCTCTTCACAATATTCTTCGTCTTCCCACTAACAATAAACTACATAGCAAGCCAATACCCAATAAGCCCTGAAATACGCTTCTTCACAGTCATGCTAATCTCAACCTTCGTTGTCGCCATAGCAGTCTACCTATGGTTTAAGCGTAGAGCCTAGAAGCTTAGTTTTTGTTTTTTCTTTTTTCTTTTTTGTTTTTTTAGAGCAAGCAAGAGCGAGCAAGCAAGCACGCAAGCAAACACTATCCACTCTTGAGAGGTAGGTAAAGGGTAGTAGGGGGGAAAGGGTAGGTAGGGGGAAGTAGGGAGGAGGGGGTATGAGAGAGGGGGTTTGGGTTTGGGGATAAAACTTAAACTCTAATTTTTGCTCCATTAAGAAAGACTTTCATGCTATTTCTGCGAGGTTCGTTTTACGCTGTTAGCAAATATTAAATAACTCCTTGTCGGAATTTTGCTATGATTGCTTGTGTGGTGGATATGTATGCCGGATAGGTTGTGTTTTAAAGTTGGAGGCTTACCGATAGAGATAAGTTCCGTTACAGCGGTTTTTGCTGACGGTTCCAAGTCTACCTGTGAGTGTTTTGGGGCTTTTAAGGCTGATGGGCGCGAAGAATACAAGTTTAGGTGCGATGATGCTCTCGTGAACATAAGTTTGGCTGCCGAGAGTTCACGAGGCGTCATCAGTTTTTCAGCGTCGTCCTTAAAGGATTTGAGCCATAGGTTTCCTTTAGAAATTGATTTTAACGCCGATAAGCCCTGTGGAGTCTTAGCGCTGACAACTCATAAAGATTCAGCGAAATGCTATTCGAACGCGTTTGGATATTATAATCAAACGGCTATAGGTAAGGAGCCTAAAAGCCCAAGACCGCCCGACCACCCAGAGTATCCGCCGGAGCTAGGCTACATAGAGCATGAGGATTATGTCCGCGGCTACCCATGCTGGGCGTATCCAGTATTCTCAAAGAGCTTTGAGGAAGCACCCTATTACAGCATATTTCTCTTGGCGGATTACGGCGACAAGTATCTGGCTTTACTTACGCTTACGGACAAGACCACAGCGTACCTGTGGCCGGGCTTAAAGCTTAAGGTTTTTTCAGGCAGAATCTCTAAGCGTATCGAGCATAGCATTATCGCTTCGCTGGCCGTGGACAGCGACCCTTACAGGGCTATTGAGAACTGTGTTAATGCGGCGTCCTCATATGTTACATTTAAGCCTAGACGCGTGAAGAAGAAGCCTATAGTGATGGATAAGATCGGGTGGTGTTCTTGGAACGCTCTATTAACCGATGACTTATCACATGAAAACATCGTTAAAATAGTTGGCGGGCTGATCAATAGGGGGCTAAAGTTGGGGTGGGTTATAATAGATGATGGATGGCAGGAGGAGGCGAGCCGTGAAGGCTGGCCGCAGAGAGTTCTGAGGAAGCTATCCGCGAATAGGCGTTTTCCGGAGGGCATAGGCGGCGTAGTTAAGTCCCTTAAGGATCTCGGCGTGGATTTAGTGGGGTTGTGGCACACAATAAACATTCATTGGGGCGGCTTTGAGGAAGAGGTTGCGAGGGAGCTTGACTGCGAAGGGTTCTTCTCGAAGTTTGTTGGAGGCTATGTTCCCAAGCCAGCCATGGCTGAGGCGTTTAAACTGTATGAGAGGTTCTTCTCTTGGGTGAGGGGCAGCGGTGTGGATTTCGTTAAAGTAGATAATCAGTGGGTTATACACGCATTGTACGATGGGTTCTCCATAGTTGGCGAAGCTGCCGAAAATGTTGAGTTGGCTATGCAGGCGGCGGCCTACGCCAAGGGCTTAGACGTATTAAATTGTATGTGCATGGTTCCGGAAAACTACAGCAACTTCCTCTTCAGCAACGTTATGAGAGTATCAATGGATTATATACCGTTCTGGAAGGCTGACGCTAAACTTCACACGATTTTCAGCGTATATAACGCTTTACTCTTCAGCCACATAGCATACCCGGACTATGACATGTTCATGTCCTATGACCCGTACGCGAAGATCCACGCTATGGCCAGGGTGTTCAGCGGAGGCCCCATATACATAACGGATAGAGAGACGGAGAAGACGGATATAGGCCTGCTGAAACGCTTTGTTCTACCAGATGGAAGGCTAATTAAAGTCGATAGGCCTGCGCTGCCAACTAGAGATGTTTTGTTTAGGGATCCATATAATGAGCCCGTTCTCCTGAAAGTAGCATCGGAAACTAATGGGAGCATATCCGTCGCCGTATTCAACGTCAGCGGGGCGGGTGGGAGAATAGAGGACTCCATATCGCTTGACGCGCTCCCCTTCCCGGTTAAACGCGCAGATTACGCTTACTATGAAACGTTTAGTGGCGAGCGCGGAATACTTGCGCAAAGTGACGAGCTCAGGGTCTCGCTTGATGAGCTTGATGTTGAGGTGGTTAACCTAGTGCCTGTTGAAGACTGTAGAGCGGTCATAGGGCTGAAAGAATACATGCTCCCGCGCTTCCCAGTAAAAGTCTTTAGGCTGCCGGACGGAAGAGTTTTTGTTGAAAGCGCTGCTTCAGGCACACTTTTATATTATGCTGATGGCACTTTCAAAGAAGTTGAGGTTAAAGAAGGCTCCATAACAGAGATATAGCTCCCATTCTCTTCTTTCCCTAATTGCTCGCGTACATGATTTTAGGGCAGGGTTTACCGGAAGGCTCATTTAACCTAAACACTTATTTTAGTTTTAGAGGAAGGTTAAGAATAATGATTGTCGGCATAGTTGGTAAGCCAAACGTTGGAAAATCAACTTTTTTCAGCGCCGCGACGCTCGTAATGGTTGAGATAGCGAGCTATCCTTTCACAACGATAAAACCCAATAGGGGGATCGGATACTTTAGAACGCAATGCGTATGCAGGGAGCTGAAAGTTAAAGATAACCCGGTGAACTCTATCTGCATCGACGGCGTTAGATTAATTCCGGTTGAGCTGATAGATTGCGCTGGCCTAGTTCCAGACGCGTGGCGGGGCAGAGGCTTAGGAAACCAGTTTCTCGACGAAATCAGGAAGGCTGACGCCCTCATACATGTCGTCGACGCCTCCGGCTCAACGGACATTGAAGGCAGGCTGGTGAAGCCGGGGATGCATGATCCACTTGAGGATGTGAAGTTCTTGGAGCGAGAGTTAACCATGTGGTTCGCTCAAATAATTAAGAGGGATTGGCCTAGAATTGCTAGAACCGTGGAGGCTGGGGCTGCAGACCTACCATCGCTTCTTGAGGAGAGGTTAAGTGGCTTAGCGATAAGGAGGAGGCATATACTTGACGCTTTGAGGATTACCGGGTTAAGCGGTGAAAAACCGACTAGGTGGAGCGATGATGAGTTTCTGAGTTTCGTTGATGCTTTAAGGAGGATTTCGAAGCCTATGCTTATAGCTGCAAATAAAATGGATCTGCCCTTCGCCGAGGACAATTTTAAGAGGTTGAAGGAGACTGGTTACATTGTTGTGCCGTGCTGCGCTGAAGCCGAGCTGGCTTTAAGGAGAGCTGCTGAGAGGGATCTGATCAAGTATGTTCCCGGAGACTCGAAGTTTGAGGTGAAGGATCCGGCGAAGATCACTGGTAGGCAGGCTGACGCCCTTAAAGCCGTTAGAGACAAGATACTTGACAAGTATGGGTCGACGGGGGTTCAGGACGCCATAAATGCCGCTTTCCGAGAACTTTTGAAGATGATAGTGGTTTACCCCGTTGAAGACCCGGATAAGCTGACAGATCATTATGGTAGGGTTTTACCCGAAGCGAGGCTGGTTTCAAGCGGTACAACATCCAGGGAGCTAGCCTACATGATCCACACGGAGCTGGGCGAGAGCTTCATATACGCTGTGGACGCTAGAACCAAGAAGAGGCTCGGCGAAAACTATGTGCTTAAGGATGGAGACGTTATATCGATTGTAAGCGCTAAGAAGAGAGCTTAGCGTTTCGCTAAAAACTTCTAAAACTGTTTAGGTCCCAAATCTTCTTTTACGCTTCTGATAGGTTCTAATGGCTCTCAATAGATCTATGCGCCTAAACTCCGGCCAATAAACATCTAGGAAACAGAGCTCGCTGTAGGCTGATTGATAGAGGAGGAAGCCGCTCAACCGCTCCTCGCCAGATGTCCTTATAATTAGGTCTGGATCCTGCTTCGGTAGGAAAGCGGTGTACAGATACTGCTCAAAAAGATTTTCATCTATTTCCTCAGGTGCAATTTTACCTAGAGCAACCTCTTCGGCAATCTTTCTGGCGGCGTCGACTATCTCCGCCCTTCCACCATAAGCTATGGCTAAATTCAGGTATCGATCGCTATAATTTTTTGTTTCATCCTCAACCCTGTAAATCATCTCCTGCAAATCTTTGGGAAGCAGATGCACCCTCCCAATAACTTTAACCCTAACCCTATATCGATGTATCTCCTCGCTCTTTAAGGCTTCTTGGAGCTTCTCTTTAAACAGACACATTAGCTTCTCAACCTCCTCCCTCGGCCGCCGAAAATTCTCTGTGGAAAACGCGTAAAACGTTATGCTTTTAACGCCTAGATCTAGGCACCATTTTAAGACTTCCTTGGTTTTGTCGGCGCCATAATAGTGGCCAAGCCACGGTTCAAGCCCGCTCTCTCTAGCCCATCTGCGGTTGCCATCCAATATTATGGCCACGTGCTCCGGCACGCTCTGATTTTTTATCTGGTGCAGAAGCCATTTTTCATAGATCTTATATACGCCGAGAAGTGAGAGAATCGTTTTCAGCATTAGGCTTTCCCCTCAATTAATCCGATTCCTTCGCCCTTCCCAGCTTAGCTGAGAGAGAGCACTGGCAGCCCCTAGTTTCAGGCAAAGAGACGATCGTTTCCGCCACAGCCCTGCGAACTTTCGGCATAACGATTTTCGACGTCTCAGAAACCTCCTCATACGTGAGGCGGCCGGAGATCCCAGCCGCCATATTGGAAACAAAGCATAGAGTCGCATAACACATGCCGAGCTCCCGCGCGAGCGCCGCTTCAGGCATACCGGTCATGCCAACAACATCGCAGCCCAGCATCCTAAACATACGTATCTCAGCCGGCGTCTCAAAGCGCGGCCCCTCAGTGCAGACGTAAACAGCCTGCTCATGCACCGCGCCCAGACCTCTAGACTTCTCTATGAGAACCTTACGTATCTCCGGGCAATATGGCTCGGTAAAATCGATGTGGGTGACTGGCAGCTGATCGAAGAATGTTGAGTGACGCTGACTTGTGAAATCTATTAAGTCGTGTGGAATAACTAGGTCTCCGGGCTTAAAGTTGAGGTTTATCGCTCCGACAGCGTTTGTCGCTATGATCCTCTCAACCCCAAGCCTATATAGCGCATACATGTTTGCCCTATAGTTAACTCTATGGGGTGGAACACTATGTTTGTACCCATGCCTAGGTAAGAAAGCAACCCGCTTTCCCTCGAACTCGCATATAGAGAGAGCGTGGGAAAAACCGTAAGGCGTCCCAACATTAATTTTCTCTGAGCCGCTGAACAATTCCTCTAAGCCAGATCCCCCTATAACCGCTATACTAATCTTCTCAACCCTATTTGAACCGCGCATCAAATCACTTCCCCTCTTCATCGCTTTTCTCCTCGCCTCCCTCTTTAAAGAAGACCCTATATCTCCTACTTAAAATATGGGCTACGGGAGCCGACACCGCGGCTATAATTATGCCGATAACCACAGATGCTATGAGGTTGTCTAAAGGTAAAGCGGGATCAATCAATATTTTCGCAATCTCATTAAAGATTTTCCAAGACCACGCGCAAACCGCAATAAAAACAATGGTCCTCCAAAATCTAGGGTCGCGTTCAAGCAGGTGTCCAAGCGCTCTTCCGAAGAGTATTATGGATACCCCTATGACGATTATTGTCGTTGAGGCTGAGATAATTATGCCTAGGATCCTAGGCATAAAGCTGAGCCAAATATTTGGATCCGTTGGAAGCGGGCTTGGCAGGATATCTGGGCTACTTAGCACCTGAGAGGTTGCCTGATATACGCCCACCACTATTAGGAGAACGCCGAAAACCAGTGACGAGACGGATACCAATCCATGCGGCGACGAAAATTTTGAGAGAGCGGCAAATATCTTCTTATCCAGCCCATAGCCTTTACCTATAAGGTAGCCGCCGACTATCATTAACCCTATAATCCAAGCCCACGCCCAAATATCGTACTTTATGAATACTGCTAAAAAAGACAGTATGCCAAGCATCACGAGCAGAATCCCGGGCAGGCCGAGAAAGATCCTAGAGTACTTAGGCTCCTCCAGTATTTTTCTCAAGTATCTTGAGAAGAGGGCAGCTGTCTCCTCTATGGTTTCACTATGCTTCACTACGACTCGCCTCACCGATGAGATCGGTATCCTAGACTGTATTAATGGCAGAATATCCTCGTCTGAAAAGCCATCTGTGACAAGAATTAAGCTGCTAGGATTAAATCTTCTCAAAACCTCGTTAAGCTCCGAAATAAGTTTTCTGTCGGAAGCTATTCCACCGAGCTCGGAGCCAGCTATCGTTGCGACCTGACATAAAATGCCTCCCGACTCACTCCGCTCTAAGTTATCGCAGATCCTCACAGCCTCAAACATGGCATTCGCGTCAGCCTCTTCAGGATCAGCAAGCAGAAGTTTAAGCGCGGCATCAATATTTTCTTTTTTGCCGAGGATCGGCGTCTTGACGCCGGCTTTCCTGCCAATATCATTATCTCTATCGACACAAACAACCAATATACGTTCTTCACTTTCGTTCTTTGAATCTTGTTCCCCTTGACCCGGCATTACTTTTCTCCCATAATACTTAAAGATAATATGTTAACCCCTAGAAATAAGTTTTAGCGTAAAATAAAGCAGTGCTTATCTTAAGATTCTTCCCCCTCCTCCCCAACCAGAATCTTAAACTCCTCAAACGATACTTTTTCCCCGCGTTTAATCTTTTCCAGAGCCTCTTTCCTCACCTTCTCCTTAATGGCAACGATGGATTCACGCCGCCTCCGCTCTTCCTCCTCCCTAATAAGTTTCCTAATAGCGTAAATTTGATTAAGTAGATCTTTATGTTTAAGGCGAAGGTTCGCCGCCTTACTCCTATTCTCCATATATCTGCTGTTAACATCGCTCAACCTACTTTTCAACTCCTTAATCTCATTAAGCGTTTTAATCATCATTTCATGGAACTTCTGGCTCTCCACAACATTCTCAGCAATCCTCTTCCTATGAAGGGTAACCTCGCTCTCTAACTCTTTGAGGCGATTCTCCAGGCTTCTAGCCTCTTCCTCCATGGTTCTCAATTTTCGATAAAAATCCATTTGCCTCTCCAGAGCTTTAATCTGCTCAATAATCTTTTGCTCCTCAACAATCGACATAGGGGTTGTTTGAATCCTCCAATCTAGGCTGGCAATCTCTTTAGCTAAAGCTTCCTCGCTCTTAGCTGGCCTCAACCTTAAATACTCTTTAATATTACGCTTTAACCTCTTCAGAGCCTCAACCTTTTCGACGTACTCTCGCTTAAGTTCAGCCAGAACAGCCTTAGAACCCTTAACCTCCCCATTTAAGCTGTCACGTCTACCCTTATACTCTGATGCTCTAGCCTTAAGATCCCTTATTTTACCGACCAAAACCCTCCTTTCCTCAGCAAGCCTACGAGCATCAGCATCCAACCTCTCCAACTCAACAAGCAAACCAGAAATCTCCTGCTCCAAGCCAGCAATCCTGCCCCTCAGGTCTTCACTCAAAGTAAACCTCTCCCCTACGCATCCTTAAATAAATATTTCCTTTCGGCTAAAAACTTATATACTTGGATGGATTATCCATCCAAGTATATGAAAAGATCTTTACACGGACAATTATTTTCGACTAAAAATCTGAGTCTGATAGCCTTAATGACGTCGGCTAGCTTAGCGTCCAACTATGCTATGATCTGGATACCGAATGTTAAGTTCATGGATCTTTTCGTTTTCATCAGCGGATATTTAATGGGGCTTATTCCCGGTATGCTTGTTGGGATTTTAATTTGGCTCGTTTACGGAACCATAAACCCCTACGGGTTTAATTCGGTGGTGCTCGCCGCCACCTGCCTAGGGGAAACTTTTTACGCTATAGCCGGCTGGTTGTCGGCGAGGTTTAAGCTGGGTTCGAGCATCCGTTCTATAGGAGAGCTGGGGAGAGGGGAACTCTGGCTAACGAATTTAATGTTTGGTATAATCGGCTTCTTTGCAACCTTCTTCTATGATCTGTTTACGAATATCGTGTCGGTTGTTATAGTTGGGTTGCCGCCCCTAATGGCCATAATATCGGGCGCACCCTTCGCAGTTGCTCACGAAGCATCCAATTTCTTCTTCTTTTTCTTCGGCTGTAGCCCACTCATTGTAACAGTTAAAAAATTAGTGTTTACCGGGAGGTGAAAGATATGGTTGGAAGAAGCGCATGGATGTGGGTTTCGCTAGGTTTCCTCTGCCTGCTGATCGTCGCATCATATCTAGCGGCATACTACTATAGTGAGAGCGTCCACTACAGAAGCCTTTACGAAAGAGCCTCCGCCGACCTGAAGAGGCTCACAATGCCCGTGAACATCTTAATCGACTATGGAAATGAAACAAGAACATGGCATAACAACACCCTTGTACCAAGGGAAGCCAGTCTTCTGCTCGCAACCAAAGTCGTTGCACGCGTCGAGAACATAACTTACCCCGAAATGGGAGCATTCGTAACCAGCATAAACGGTGTCGGCGGCGAAGCTAACCGATACTGGATATGGTACATATGGAATCCAGAAAAGAAAGAGTGGGAGTGGGGGCCAGTAGCATCCGACAAATACATCCTTAAGGAAGGCGACACAGTAATGTGGAGATACGAAAAATTCTAGAAAAAATAGGGGTTAAAGCATCAAGACGCTCTATGCACAAGCATTTTTAGGCGAGATCTTTACAAATTTTTCTGAAAATTATTGGTGGTCGGGCGGGCAGGATTTGAATTCGCCGAGCCTAAGGCTTAGGTCTCATGTTGCTTAGGCCCTCCTGCGACACTCCGGTTTCTGTACGCCCGGTAGGCTGAACGGCGACTACCATGCAGGTAGCGCCTACAGCTTCTCCACCAGCCCGCTACTTCCGGTCATATGTCAGGCTGGTTCGGAAGCTCTACCAGGCTGAGCTACCGCCCGACCAAAAACAAAAATACACAGAAAAGAAATATATGTTTTTCGTCTCCGTGCGGCGAAAAAGGATGCGATTTGCTCTTAGACAAGTCTCACATCTTCATTGTCCGCAATCAAGTTTTTGTAGCGGTTTTTTCTATATCTCTCGACGAGCCCTATAACCTTCAGGTTATATTTTAGGAGCTTCTCAACATTTATTCTGCCGTTTTCAGGGTTTAGGACTCCAAGTCTCACCGCTGTAGCCCTCATATAAATGCTCATTGCCTCAGCTGATGACGGAAAGAGATACATGAAGATGCTGCGCTCCGCCCCTGGATCAGATCTGCTGCCTATTCTGGCAACAATATTACCTTTATCCACTATTCTCGGAGCATATCCTTGCGCATCAACCGAGAAGCCTTCCTTAACGGCTATCTCATAAAAAAGGTTATGGTCAACCTTATCCACAAACGTCACCCTAACTATCTCAGGTGTGACGAGGTCAACGCCCACAACCCCCTCTGGAAGAATGCCCAAATACTCTCCACCCTCAAAAATCCGAGATATAACTTCAAGAAGCCCCATGCTTTTCTCGCGATACATCTCTAATTAAGAGAAAGCGAGCAAACTAAATTTTAAACTTTATCCAACAATTAATTCGCAAAGAATAAATCTGAAACTTTAAAAGAAATATTTAATGAAAAATAAGGTGGGCCGGTAGTTTAGTGGTACGAATGCCGCCCTCGCATGAAAATCTAGCCGAGAACGGCGGAGGTCGCGGGTTCGAATCCCGCCCGGTCCACCACCTTTCTGGGTTTAAGTCCTATATCATCATGATGCCAATGACTCTTCCCCTTATCAGCGCTTCTGTTAACACTTTCACTTAGGTTTATCAGGTTTAAACAATTCGAGGAAATTTTTAATTTCGTGTCTGCGTAGTATGAGTCCCACGATGGTGCCTGAGATCATAACTTCTATCCAAGCCTTCGTAACTATGAAGGCTATTGCGGCTGATGGAAGGCCATACACTAAGCATGCGAACCAAATGTAGGGCGTGTATGGAATCATTGCTAGGGCTCCGCTGACCGGTGGTGAAAACCTTAGCTTTTTTGAGAAAAAGCCCGCTACACCGGCGAGCAGCGCGTTCCCGAAGGGTATAAATATATTCTAATGGTATCTTTAAATTGTGGTCTCTATGAACATCAAAAGAGCTATATGGGTTATGATGGCGGCGGGACTAATCTTAGCCAGCGCATGATACGCCTTTGGTCTACTCTCATCCAGCGTCCGCGTCAACTCATCGGGGGTTATAGCATCAGTAAATTTAGCGGTCTACTGGGATAGCGCATGCACAAATCCAGTAACATCGATAGATTGGGGAACCATCTCTCCTGGAGGATCCAAGTCGGTTCAAATATATGTGAAGAACACGGGGAATGTTCCAATAACACTGTCACTATCGACGGAGAACTGGAACCCATCTAATGCTGGAAGCTACATGACTCTAACATGGGACTATACAAGTGAAACAAAAATCCAATCAAACAGCGCCCTAAAAGTAACCTTAACGCTAACTGTCTCAAGCAGTATTCAAGGAATAACAAACTTCAGCTTTAACATAGTCATAACTGGAACAGAGAGCTAATAGAAGCTAAGCATAAACATGGTGGCTTACCCAAACTCTAATTTGGCGTTTATGAGAGTTTGGGCGTGAGATGATGAGAAGAACGGCTCTCATCTCATTAGTCCTAGCCTTGATTGTTGCCACCTTAACGGTAGATCAGTCTTTGGGATTGACCATTAAAAAAGAAAGCAACAATAAAAGAATATTGACGGTTGGTATCTCGGTTTACATGGATAAGGCGTGCAGAAAGCCTTTAACATCGATTAACTGGGGCGTTCTTAGTCCAGGCTCTGTAAAAAGCATCACTGTATACATTAAGAACACTGGTAGCACAGCAGTAACGCTATTGCTGTCCACAGAGAATTGGAGTCCTGAAGACGCTTCGAAATATTTCTCGCTGACATGGGACTATAGCGGGCAACGGATTCTGCCTGGCAAAGTGTTGGGTTTAACTTTAACGCTAATGGTTTCACCAAATGCGTCGGGTGTGAGCAGCTTCAACTTTGACATAGTTATAACTGGAGTCGCGCTATCATCAACATAATCATTTCAACCACATTTTATTTCTCTTTAACACGATTAGACTACTGCTTAAAAAGCGAAAAAATAAGGTTAATCAGCCAGCAAAAATATGGATGACATGAGTGTTTTATCGCTTGAGTCTTGGGTTAAAGATTTCGTCTAGGGAGTGCCCTATTAATACGAACGCCAAGGAGAGCAGCGCTATGCAGAGTCCGGGCGGTATAATCCACCACCATGCGCCGTATTGGAATGCTCCGCCCCTCTGAGCATACTGTAGCATTCTGCCCCAAGATATCATGTAGGGGTCGCCGCCTACGCCGAGGTAGGCTAGCTCAGCCTCGGTCACTATGGCTATAGGCGCTGAAAGAGCCACGGCAGCATAAGCTATTGGTAAGACCGAGGGTATAATGTGTTTAAAGATTATTCGCCATGTTCCAGCCCCCCTGACTTTACACGCCTCGATGTAGGGTTTATTTTTTATGGAGAGCACGAAGGCGCGTATATTTCTGGCGCCGGGAGCCCATCCGAGCAGAGATAAAAGTATGACTATTTGCAGTAGTCCTCCTCCAATCATTGCTGCGACAACTATCATCAGCGGTAAGGCTGGCAACACCATTATTAAGTCTGAAATCCTAGTGAGCGCTTCATCCGTCTTTCCACCCATGTATCCAGCTACGACGCCGATTAACACGCTGAGGGATACGGAGATTATGGAGGCTGATATACCTATGAGCAGTGAAACACGTGACCCGTAAATAATCTGGGTGAAAACGTCTCTACCCATGTCGTCTGTGCCCAGTAGACCGAAGCGCATCCCAAACACCATAAATTGGATTTCATAAATCTTAAGGGTGAAGTTTACGTTTTTCCCCGGTTCAAGGTTAATGAATTCGTAGGTTGCTCTCAGCTGGTACTGCCCTTTACTTATGAAAACCTTTTTGGCGAGAGAGTCCCTGTAGGTTGGTAAACCGAGATATACGAGTAGATCCGGCTGGGATGATTTTATGTAGATCCTCTCGCCCACCATAAGCCTTCTTGTGAAGCCATGCGTGAAGCCGCTATCCCAAACCCAAACGACCTCGCCATCAGGTCTAACTACTTCGAAAGACGCTTTAATGGCAAAATTATCCGAGCTATCGACCAGTTTTCCGAGCAGAATTATGCCAAATGATTTAGGTGGGCTGAAGGTATACTCAAACTCGGTAGCTAATTCTAGCTTTTCAGCGTTGAAGGCGGAGCCGGCTGACTTCACGATGAGGGAATTGCCCTCAACGGTTGCGAGGATAACTGAACTGTTCGATAGTGTTATCTTACCTTCACCCCTAAGGGATCTCTCTAAAACCGATACCTTTATGTTACTTGGCAGATCCGCCATCTCGCGGTTAATTACTCCAATCCATTCTGGATAAGCCAGCCACTCGGCGAGTTCTCTATCGCGAATAGGGTCATATGGAGTTAAGAATGGTGCGAATATCGCCATTAAAACGAAGGATATTAGTATTATTAGGCCTATAATCCCCTTCTTACTCCGCTTATACTGTTTCCAGAAGTAGGCTATTCTCTCCCTCTGATACTTATCTATGATCATCCGGCGCCCTCACCATACTTCACTCTAGGATCAAGTATTCCATAAATTACATCAACTATGAAGTTAGCAGCTATGACGAGGACGCAGATTACAAAGAATATTCCCTGTAGGGATGGATAATCGAGGTTTGAGATCGAGTCAAAGGTGTATCTTCCCATCCCATACCATGTGAAAACGGTTTCAGTGGTCATGGCGCCACCCACCGAGCGCGCTATGCTTATCGCAGCGCTGGTAACTATAGGAAGTTGAACATTTTTGAACACATGCCTATAGAGCACATCTCTTTCTTTAAGCCCCTTAGCCCTCGCAACAACAACGAAATCTTGCGATAAGGCATCTAAAACCAAGTTTCTCACGGAAATTATTCCTCCACCCAAAATTATCGCCGTTAGAGCCGTGAAGGGCAGAGTCATATGCCATAAGTAATCGATTATGAACGATATCGGATCCTTTGGATTGTTAGGTGGAGGGGTAGTTGTACCCGCGGCTGGAAAAATATGGTAATTAAAGGATAGGAAATATAAGAGCGTCATCCCCAGCCAGAAGACCGGTGTGCTATTAAGGACTATGCCGATTGAAAGTATTATGGAGTCTGAAAGTTTGCCGCGTCTTGAGGCGATATAAAAGCCTATCAGGACTTGGAGTATCGTTGAAGCTATAACTGAGCAGCTTACTAAAGCGATGGTGTTGGGCAAGCGCTCCATAATCTCGACTTGAACGGGCCTAAATGTGCGGAAAGATATACCAAAGTTACCCTGAAACAAATTCACCATGTAGAGGAGGTATTGCTCCCATAAAGGTTTCTTAAGCCCCCACCTATTCAAAACCTCATCGATCATCTCAGGGGTCATTATATACTCTCTAATCATAACTGCGTAGGGATCGCCGGGCATAAGCCTAAAAATTATGAAATTTAATGTAGAAACTAGAAAAACTAGCAATATACTGTAAAAAGCTTTTTTTAAGACGTATGCTTTAAACCCCATCTAAGTTTCTTCCTTTACCCAAACAGTAAGCTTAAATCAATTATAAAAATTAAATTGCTAATAAAAATTTTTACGTTTAAGCCCTTAGTTTGTTTGCGTCAAGGGGGTAGGCGCTGGATTAAGGGAAAAGGCAAAAGCACTAGTTGAAGGATTGACTGTCATCATGAACAAATGAAAAATCTTATAAATCAACATGGTAATAAGTTAGGTTTAGGTGACTTATATGGGAAAGAGCACCGCCTTAATTCTGCTAGTAATTCTCGGAGCCACACTACACATAGCTCCACCCGCAAACATCGCTTCAGCCCAGCAACAAGAAATAGTATATCCGAAGCCTACATATGCACCCTATATTTATGGCCCCTACATTGACAGAATAGTGTTTAGGTTCATTACAGAGACAATAACGGTATGGGAGCTATTTAAGAGAGGAGAACTTTCATGCGCTGGACAATATATGGGTACAATCCCTGAAGAAGATTGGCTTGCCGCAGGAGAAAATCCTAACATTCAACTGGTGTTATACAGAAAACCAACATACAACGGTTATTTAGGCTTCAATATTAAGAAGTGGCCGACCAGCGAATTAGAAGTTAGAAGGGCTATTGCCCATCTAATTGATTACGACTATGCCGTATCAGTAATATGGAAGCCAGGCGCTGTTGGACCAACATGGGGATTTATTCCGCCACTTTTTCAAGAGTGGATCAACCCTCGTGTGGATGTACGTGTAAGGTATTCCTATAGTCTTGAATTAGCAAAGAAAGAGCTTGAAGACGCTGGATGGGTCTTCAAGGACGGAAAATGGTATAGTCCTGGTAGAAAAGAAATGGGTATAATAAAGTACGTGTGTCCAGGCTATAGCCCGGAGAGAATAGAGCTTGGTTTAAAGCTTAAGGAGGATGCTGCTAAGATCGGCATAGAGGTAGAAGTTGTACATCCACCTGATTGGCCTAGCACTGAGCGTATGACGTATATTGAAAGAGACTTCAACATATTTGCTAACTACGCGACTGCCGATGTTATGAACCCTGCAAGATGGTATTTCTGGGCTTTCCACAGCTCAAGCTATCAGCCTCCTGGCGTCTCTTCGATAAACCATTTCGGTATTCAGGATCCGGAGCTAGATAAAGTTCTTGAGAACCTTCAGACAACAATGAACGTAGAAGAAGCAAAAAGGCTCGTATGGAAAGTTCAAGAGATTATAGAGGATAAATGTTATGTTTTACCTTTGCCTGAGGCTTACGCCTATAGAACTGGTCTGAGAAAGGATCAGTTCCGAAACTTCTATGGAATAAAATCTGCGCCTGAAATCTCTGTTTCTCAGCCGGAGTTTGTA
This sequence comes from Candidatus Bathyarchaeia archaeon, assembly GCA_038882715.1. Classification (NCBI taxonomy): domain Archaea; kingdom Thermoproteati; phylum Candidatus Bathyarchaeota; class Bathyarchaeia (SeqCode); species Bathyarchaeia archaeon. The sequence continues at coordinate 82,164 of JAVZNR010000003.1, read as the reverse complement.
GAAGAGGCAACTGGCTACATATTCATGATGAATGTAAAACCTGTTAATAGGGAATTTGGCGGAACTTATATAGTAAACAGAGCTTATTGGCCAAGCTCTTATAATCCGCTTAATTGGATGGAAGCCCCAGAGCAACAGATCTATAGGTTCATTTACTCATCTCTTGCGCGTCGTTGCATTGATGCAGAAGGCAAGGATGTAGTTATACCGCTACTAGCTTATGACTGGAAAGTAGAGACGTGGGAAGTGGCGCCGGGCAAGGTTGGGCTGAAATATACCTTCCACCTTTACAATAATATTACTTGGCACGATGGAACGCCATTTACGTCAGAGGACGTGAAGTTTACATTTGACCTTATTGCTAAAACTAAAACCCCTTGTGCTCTCTACGCACCTATTATACCCGTTTATGTAAAGGCTGAAACGCCGGACAAACACACAATCATTATTTACACAAGCCAAACTGGTATATTCCAATTTTACGATATAATTTCAGTGTACATTTTACCCAAACATATTTGGGAGGGACTGCCAGATCCGTTCGCCTTCGAGAATATTCCTCCGATAGGTACCGGTCCATTTATATGGGAAGACTATAAACCAAGAGAGTATATTTCGCTTAGGGCTAATCCTCGGTATCATTTGGCTGCTAGGACTCTGTCGGTGTCAACCGTATATAAGGATACTGTGAAGATTGCTGGTGAGAGAGCGAAATTCCAGTTTAAGCTTGTCGGCCCAGAAGGTGAAGCCGTAACTAATGGAACGGTTAAGCTGACTTTAATGAAGGCTGGGGAAGAAGTCTTAGAGGTAAGTGCAAGGCATATGGGTGGAGGGGTCTATGAGGCGAACATCGATACGGGCGTCATAGGGGTTGGAGACTACATGGTCAGCGTCATAGCGGAGTACGTGACGCCTTTATTCACGTATCAGCGGCCATCAACTTTAACCTTAACCGTTCTGCCGGAAATCTACAGGGATCTAATAAACGCGGTTAACGAGGCGAGGAGCGAGATAACCTCAGCAAGCAACAAGATTTTAACCCTAGAGAACACAATATCATCTTTGCAGGGAAAGATATCTAGCCTCGAAGGAACAGTTTCAGGTTTGGCTGCCGCATCTACCCTTGCAACAGCCAGCATAGGAATAAGCGTCGTGGCGGTAATATTGGCTTTAGTCGCCATAATAATGTCGCTTAGGAAGAAATAAAGTTCATTTAACCCCAACCTATTTTTTATATTTGCTCCTCAGAATATTGGTTGTGGAAAAATGGATGAAAAAGTATATTTAAAGTCATTGCTCCTCGCCTTCTTCGCTGTTATAATCGTCTTGTCCGTAGGATTAACGTTGTACTTTCTCTTCAGGGACAGCGCGTCAGGAATCGCTATGATAGGCCTCATTTTAATATTTGCGGGCATGATGTCCCTACTACTCTTCCCACCCTTCATACTGAGAATATTGCTTAAAAGGAGGGGGAAAACCCCAAAGAACGGGGAATAAATAAATGCCGGGTTTTCTCCTTAAGGAATCTCTAGTTTTGGTTGCCGACCTGAGCCTTATGGCATGCGACATAATGGTCATTAGACACTTCTATTAGTTCCGGCTCTTCCTCTCTGCATTTTTCGTCGGCAAGCGTGCATCTCGGGGCAAACCTGCATCCCTTAGCCACTTCAAGCGACATGGTTATGTCGCCTCTGATCCGCACATCTCTAATCTTTTTGCTGGGGTCGGGTGATGGAACTGCTGAAATTAATGCTTGAGAGTAGGGATGATATGGCGCATCTATAAGGTCTTCCGCATCGCCCTTCTCAACTATCTTGCCCAGATATATGACGGCAACCCTGTCACCGATATATTTCACTAAACCTAAGTCGTGGGTTATTAAGAGAAAAGTCACGTTCATATTTCTCCTTAAATCCAACATAGTTTTTATCACTGAGCCGCGGGTCGACATATCTAGCATTGAGACCGGTTCATCCGCAACAATAAATTTTGGTCCTAAAACCAGCGCTGAAACAATAGCTATTCTCTGGAGCTGACCTCCGCTGAGCTCATGCGGATATTTGGAGAGAAAGTTTTCCGGCGGGTATAGGCCTACGCTCTCTAGAGCCTTAGATACGATGTTGATTCGCTCTTCTCTGCTGCCGCCGATCTTATGTATGATGAGCCCCTCACATATATTATCAAAAACGCTCATTCTGGGATCAAGCGAGCTGAACGGGTCTTGGAAAATCATCTGGGCTTTTCTTCTAAACTCTTTCAGCCCTTTCTTGTCTAACGAATATATGCTCTTTCCTTCAAAGAGGATCTCTCCTGAAGTAGGCTTCTCTAAACGAAGCAGCAGCCTACCGGTTGTTGTTTTTCCGCTGCCCGATTCGCCCACGAGGCAAAAAATCTCTCCTTCGCGGATGGAGAAGCTTACCCCGTCAACCGCATAAATATATCTTCTCTTAGACCTCGAGAAAAGACCGGTTCTTACCGGAAACCATTTTCTAAGATCGTTCACCTTCACTAACTCGCCCATTTAAGAGCCCTCTTTAACGTAATTTCCTCTAACCTATGGCACGCAACATGATGGGAAGAGGAGACGGCGCTCATTTCCGGCTCTTCTTTTCTACATATGTCGACCGCGAAGGGGCAGCGCGGGTGGAAGCGGCATCCGGTGGGCGGGTCTAATAGGTTTGGTGGGGCTCCTTCTATGAAGCCTAGGGTGCGCCTCTTCCCCCTAATGTCTGGTACGCTGTCTAAGAGGAGAAACGTGTATGGATGCATGGGACTATAATATATTTCTTCTGTAGATCCATACTCGACTATTTTTCCAGCATACATCACGAAAATCCTATCGCTGCTGCTAAAAACTAATGGTATATCATGCGATATTATTATGGATGAAAGGTTCAGTCTCCTCCTAAGGTCGGCTACCAGATTAATGATCTGGGCTTGAATTATCACGTCTAGAGCCGTCGTCATCTCGTCGGCAATTAAGAGGCTGGGATTAAGGGCTAAAGCCATCGCTATCATAGCTCTCTGCTTCATTCCACCGCTGAATTCAAAAGGATAGCTCTTCGCCCTTTTTGGGTCTATGCCCACTAATCTAAGTAGGTTTTCAGCCCTCTCCCAAGCCTCCTTCTTCGACACATTTTCATGTGCAAGTATAGTTTCAACTATCTGGTCACCTATCGTTATTACCGGATTCAAAGAGTTCATTGCTCCCTGAAAAACGATCGAAATCTTCTTCCACCTTATTCGCTTTCTAAAATCCTCCTCAGATAGCCCAAGTATATTTTCACCTTCAAAAAGGATCTCTCCCGAAAAAATTCTTGAATTAGCGGGTAAAACCCTGATGATAGTTAATGCGAGGCTCGATTTGCCGCACCCGGACTCGCCGACAACTCCAACACACTCATTTTTATAAACGTCCAAGATCAATCCATCAACAGCCTTAACCCATCCCCCCTCAACACTATAATACATTCTTAAATCATTAACCTTTAGGAGGGGGGAGTCAGACATTCTTCTTCCACCTAAAGGATCTAGAAAGTACTTTTAAGCAGAGCTGGTTAATTAATTTTTTCGATTGGAAAAGGCTTGATCAACCATAGCTAGAAGGATAGTAAAATCTGCCAAATGAATAGGTAGCCAAAGGACTCAATTTCCTCCCAGATCTCCCTGAAGATCCTCTCATCACCGGAGATCTGAGGCAGCTCCTTCCGCTTCTCTTCCCAAGGGATACATATGCCCGGCCTGGTATTCGATTTCTGCGGAGAAGCCGCTGTTTCGCCTTCATACATTTTCTCAGCGGGGTCATTTCGCTCTACGCTTAGTTTCTGTTTTAGGGGATATCCGCCATATGCACGCGTGAAATCCGTCATAGCTTTAACATTTTCAATCTTAGCGTCGCCCTGAATTATGGCTGAAGCATCCATAATATATCCTCCATCCGGGGCTAAAACGTCGATCACCTTCTTGCAGTAATGGCGTACTTCCTCAGGGCTTCCAAGAGCAAGCAGCCAGTTAGGTATTCCGCCGCTTAAGCAGAATCTGGCTTTCAGTTTTTTGCGCGCCTCAAACATGTCGGTTCTATCTACGTGAAATATTATGCTTCCCTCCGGTAGCTCAGCGAAGCTATCCAGATGGGGAGTCCAGTCTCCTTCAGCGTAAAAGAGCGTTTGATGACCGTTCTTCCAGAGCTCTTCAATTATAGGTTTCAAGGTGGGCCAATGAATCCTCTTAAAGTGCTCCATGCTTATGAATGGCACGTAGCTCCTATGCATCCAGAAGCCTACCGGCACCTTCCTTTCCGGATCCGCTGTCATAAGCGCAACCTTCGCCAGATGTGGAGCGAGGGCTTCACAGGCCTCAAGCACCTTTTCAGGCCGCCTATGTAAATCCTTAACTAACCCGATGTATCCGCGCAGCTTATCGGCAATTATATCGAGCGGGGCCTTAAGAATCCCAGCTATAGCCGACGCTGTTCCAGTTTCCTTCCGCATTCTCTCCACCTGCGATCCCAGAGCATTAAAATAGTTGCTCATAGCCATGGCGCCCTTCACTAAAGCGAGCTTACCCCTATATGAGAGGGGCTCGCCAAGCCCTATCTCGCCTGAAACTCGCGGAAGCCAAACATTATACAGGAATGATGTTGGGTCATCTATAAGCATGTCATATTCATCGGGTTTCATGAAAGCCATATTTTCCGGGGGTTCAAGATACTGGAATGGCTTATCCGGAGGGATATCTATGCCGGGCACAGCATAATATTTTAAGCCAAGGGCCTGCGTGAGCCCTGTCCAAACATAAACCATGTTAGGCACCATAGCATCCCAATCAAAGTCCCTAGCACATTTAATTACAGCGTCAAAAGCTCTCCTATAGTCGTGCGTAACCTCTTGACACGTGTAACCAGCGTACTTGGCGGTGAATTCGGCGACAAATGGTCGGATCGGGATGCGATCAGGCATCTCATTCCGCATAGCGGTTAAGTAACGCTTCAACCGCTCCTGATAAACATGCTCCTCGCCCATAACTCGTCTCCAATGCTCATTAAGAGCTTTTATGCACTTAAAACTTCCCCCAAAGAGCCCGGGCTTTCCAGAAATTTTACCTTGGATCTCAGCTTGCGCGCATGTATTGCGGGGTAGTGGTTAAATACGAGTTATCGTAAATATGTTTTTTGGTGCTCGTAAAATGTCCTTCACGATGGAAGAAGTTACCCCGGCGGTTGAGGAATATCTTGAGTGCATCTACAGGCTTGAGGAAAAATTCGGTGTGGCTAAGACTAAGGATATCGTTAAGATGATGGGTGTAACCCCCGGCACAGTTACAAACACTGTTGAGTGGCTTGAGAAAAACGGCTTAGTTACCCATCAACCTTACCGAGGCGTTAAGCTGACGAGCAGAGGGCGAATGATAGCCATTCAAGTTTTAAGGAAGCATAGGCTTGCGGAACGCTTGCTCGTAGATATTCTCCGCGTGGAGTGGGAGAAGGCCCATGATCTTGCCTGCAGGCTTGAGCACGGCTTAACTGAAGAGGTAGTTAAGTCATTGGAGAAGGCTCTGAAAAACCCGAAAACATGCCCTCATGGAAACCCTATTCCGACAGAGTGCGGCGCTTTAATCGAGGAGGAAGCCATCCCCTTAACGGATCTCGACGTCGGCTCTGAGGGCACCATCGCAAGGATAGTGGAGGAGAACGAAGACCTACTTCGATATCTAAGTGGGCTGGGAGCTTTCCCAGGGGTTTTCGTGAGGGTTTTAGGTAAAAACCCCTTAGATGGCTCGCTTACAATAATGGTTGGGGAGAACCTCAATGTTTTGAGCTCGAAGATAGCGTCCGTTATACGCATCAGAAGGCTTGTTGAGGATGGTGCATTTTATGGGTAAGGTCGTGATCCCGCTAACAGCATTAAGGAATGGTGAAACAGCGACAGTAATCTCTATAGATGGCGGGCCCGGAAGGGGGAGAAGGCGCGGGGGATGGGGCTTCGAGAGGAGGCTTACAGACATGGGTTTAACTCCGGGAACTAAGGTCACGGTTGTAAAGTCGGCGCCGCTCCACGGCCCCATTGAGGTTATTGTGAGGGGTTCTAGGCTCGCGTTAGGTAGAGGAATAGCAGAGAGAATACTCGTTGAGGTTGAAAGGGATGGTTGAGAGAAGGCTTCGCATAGCTTTGGCTGGGAACGCTAATGTTGGGAAATCCGTGATATTCAATTATCTAACGGGCTTACATCAGCATATCGGCAACTGGCCTGGAAAAACCGTGGAGAGGGCTGAGGGAACCCTGCACTTCAAAGGTTACACGATAGATATTATTGATCTGCCCGGCATATATTCTATCTCAGCTTATTCTATTGAGGAGCAGGTTACAAGAGAATATATTATCCATGAGCAGCCGGACGCCGTGATAAACGTTGTAGATGCCTCTATTCTTGAGCGAAACCTGTATTTTACGTTGCAGCTCATGGAAATGGAGGCGCCGATGGTTTTAGCCTTAAATCAGATGGATGTGGCTAAGAGGAAGGGCATCGAGATTGATGTGGAGAAACTGGAGAAGATCCTAGGCGTCCCCGTTATCCCAACTATAGCGATAAAAGGGGTCGGCGTCTTCAAGCTGCTGGAGAAAGCTATTGAAGTTGCGGAGAAAGGAGGTTCTACGAAAGCCGCTATAGTGCCTTTCGGCAGGGAGGTTGAGGAGAGAATAATTGCGCTGACAAAAATGATTGAGGGGCTCGGCTGCCGCTACCCGCCGAGGTACGTGGCGATTAGGCTGCTTGAGGGGGATGAAGAGCTAGAGAGGGAAGTAGCGAAGTTAAGCCCAAACGTGGTTAAAGCGGCAAAAAGATTTTCGAGGGAGATTGAGGAGATTCATGGTCATGTTTGCTCAACCGTGATAGCGGCTGAGCGGCATGAGGCTGCTGGCCGCATAACTAGGGAAGTGCAGAGAATTGTCCCCCCAATAAAACCGAGGCTTGAAGAGCGTCTACATAGCTTCACAACCCATAGGGTTGCCGGATACATCATAATGATATTTTTACTCCTATCGATTTTCTACGTGGTTTTCATGGTTGGCGGATACATTTCAGACCTTCTAAATAGCCTATTTTACAGCGTGGAAGATCTTCTCTACAATTTTCTTGGCGCCGGAGCCTTTGGGATGTTGACATGGAGCGTTGTGGAGGGGGTTATTGCAGGCGTCACGATAGCGCTACCATACATCGCCCCATTTTACATAATCCTTTATCTCCTAGAAGATTCGGGTTACCTGAGTAGGGTTGCTTTCCTAATGGATAGCATCATGCATAAGATGGGGCTTCACGGGAAGGCTTTCATACCCTTAATACTCGGCTACGGGTGTAATGTTCCAGCCTGCTTGGGATGCAGGATAATGGAGACTCAGCGGGAGAGGCTGCTAGCCGTTTTCGTCACAACCCTTGTGCCCTGCGCAGCCCGCACCGTGATAATACTCGGCTTAGTTGGGAAGTATTTGGGCGTTGAATGGGCTCTGGCGCTATACGCCCTCAACCTATCCGTAATATTTGCTCTAGGTAGAATAGCATTCAAGGCTTTGCCCGGCGAGCCCACAGCCCTAATCATGGAGATACATGACTATAGGCTTCCACACTTAAAAACAGTTTTAAAGCAAACATGGTTCAGGCTGCTCGAATTCGTAAAGATAGCTTTTCCACTGATAGTTTTCGGAAGCTTCACGATTAAAATTATAGAGGTTTTCGGCTTGCTTGAGCCGATAGCGCTTGCCCTAAGCCCCATAACGGTCTTATGGCTGGGGCTTCCAGCAGTCACGGGGATAGCGCTCATATTTGGGGTTCTAAGAAAAGAGCTCACGCTCATAATGCTTGCAACCCTCTTAGGGACAACGGACTTCGCGGACGTTCCGGGATTTGGCCCAATCCAGATGATTGTCTTCGCAATAGTCGCCATGTTTTATGTACCGTGCATATCGACTATAGCCGCCCTCATAAAGGAGATTGGTTGGAGAAAAGCTCTTCTCATAACCGTCTTCGAAATAGCTTTCGCGGTAGCGGTCGGCGGAATAGCCTACAGGTTGCTAGCCGCGCTGTGGCCGACCGGACACCCTCTAAAAGAACTTCATCCGGGGATTATAGGTCTTTTACCGTGAGGACTTTTACGTAGTTTCCAGCTCTACTTCTAATGTTTTTGTCTTCTGTCACGAGCGATACTCCCCTGCTTTTGGCTAGGAAAATGTAGGATGCATCATAGAATGTTAAATTTAGGTTCCCAGCTAGTTCTGCTACGCTGGCTTCGCAACAGTTTATGTTAAGTACTTCCATAAGGTTCAGGGTTCTCTTTACGATCTCCATAAGCCGCCTATACTCGTCCTCTTTCAAGTCTCTTACGAGCGCTCTCCTCTTCCAAATCAAGTTTCCAAGCTCGTATCTGGCTAGATCCAGCGTATAATTCCCCGCGAGAACCGATATTTTATCCTCAATTATGGCTTCGAAGATGGATGAGGAGTCGAAAACATACTTCATCTACGCTCCCTATCCTCCCTAATGGATTCAACAACATATTCTGCAGATATTCTGTTCAGGATTGGTTTAACCTCCTCTATACTCTTCTTTAATTCCTCTATTTCCCTTCTCCTTAACTCCTCAATTATAGCGTTTTTAAGGAGTTTTGATGGTTTTATGCCGAGTTTTTCAAGTTTCTCTTTGAGTTCACGTGGGATTTTCACGGAGATAGTTACATACTTACTCATGTCACCGCCATATATGGCTACCTTATTTTAGGAATATAAAGTTTACCTCTAGGCGAGAATATCAGTTTGGCAGAATAGAAACACATATATGGGCTGCCACACAGGCCTTCAACGCAAGCAGCAAATTAGAACGAAGATATTTAAGATGGAACGATTTGATTCAGAGCCTTCTTCATGTAAGGGTTACTGGACGTGGTAGGCCGAGACACCCTAGGAGGTCGAGGTTAGAGATATGTGCGCAGATAATGAAGATCCTTCAATTTAACTATCTTAGCCTTAACGAAGTAGCCTTTTACGCTGGGCTGAACTATAGAGCGGCTAAAAGATACATCGATTTCCTAGTGGAGAGGAATCTTGTTAGCGCCATGATTAGGGATGGAAAAACATATTATATAGCGTCGCCTAAAGGAAAGCGTTTCATAAAACATTTTGAAGAGATAAGGAGATTGATTGAAGGGTAGACTATATTCTTCGCAAAGAGGAGATATTTTAAGCCACGTAACTAAAGTACGTATTAAATGTCCGATAGAGATTTATTTTGAGCAGCATACACTTCGTCATGGGGAAGCCGAATATGTTGATGGGCGCATCCAGTAGGAAGAAGTTTGTCATCCCTGTTTTGATCGCTCTATTGGGCGTTGCCTTAGCTATAGCGGCCATGCAATCCCCAGTTAATGTAGTTAATGCGAGCGCTGAAATGGAGAGTTGGGCTACAATTGAGGGCTACGCCTGTCTCCCGAACGGGTCGGTAATCAAGTTTGGCCCAATAAGGTATTGGGAACACCTTGTCTCTGTAACCGAGAGAGGAGGAGTCTGGGAGCCAGCTGAAGAAGTTAAACTCCCAATTCCGCTTTCAGAAGAGGTGTAGGGTGGAGATTTACGCTGTTAAATATCCGGCGTAGATTCAGCTAACATTGCTATGAAGTTTAATTAATTGAGGCGCTGCTAGCCTGCTGTCTAGCGGCTATTAGCCCAATAGCAGCAAGTAGACCTCATGCATGGTCATGCCTTTAGCTGAAACCGTCCTCCCATCCAGCCTAGTAACCCCTCTTCTATGGGATAGCCTCTCAGCTCTCTCGCTATCGTGAAATTCAACCTTCAGCTCAATCGGTCTCTCAGGCTTAAATGGCTTAAACTCTCCAGCCCTTCTAACCGCTGCGGCCGCAGCCTCCTTAATCAGTCTCTGAGAGACTTTTGGATGCAGGCATCTTGCCGCGAACCTGCTTGTAGCCCACTTAACGGTGACCGTGCATACATTCTTTAAGAGACTTTCGGCTTCACGCACAGCCGCATAGTCGCCTGCCACAAAGCCTAAGGGGACATCATGGTCTCCGGCAAGAGCCGCCCACAGCCCTATCTCCCCAACCAAGACGCCGTTAAGCCAGATATTATCTATGGCCGTGTGGGATAACGTATGCGTTAAAAGGCCGTCTGGGGTTCCAGCCATAGAGTGGGCGCCCACCGCAAACATTAAATCGAAGCTATCGTTTAAGCCCTCAAGCTCAAGAATCCTCCGGCCCCTTATCAGCTGAGCCCTCGGATCCAGATCCTCTATGAGGATCGTCAGCGCGGCTCCATGGCCATCTAAAACAACCACCTCGCTAGCCCCAGCCTCAAACGCTCCCTCGATGGCCGCGTTAACATCACCTGTTAAAAGCCTCCTAGCAGCCTCATAATCCTTGCCGCCGAAATCTATATCCGACCATTGTCCAGCTACTCCTGAAGCCCCCTCAAGATCCGTCATAATAAATATTTTCATTTCAGGTCACAAAATAGTCTTAGATGCAGTATCACTAAAAATATTTTCCCCATAAAGGATCTAATTGTAGAGGGGGAGCTGAGCCTTAAGCCAATATATGCGTCTTTGCAAGGAATTTACATGTTATAGAAGCGCCCTCATCATTCTTTCACATGCCTCTTTTATGCGCTCCTTAGGCTGCGTTATCGAGAACCTTATGTATCCCTCCCCGTATTTCCCGAAACCTACTCCTGGAGTAACTATTACGCCCGCATCTAGGAGCTTTGACGCAAACTCCATGGAACTTCCACCGCACCTAGCCCAAACGTAGAATGTTGCCAGCGGCTTCTTGGCTTCAAGCCCAGCAGCCTTTAACCCCTTAAGCAGCACATCCCTTCTCTCGGCGTAAACCCTGTTCACCCACCTCAAGTATTCGGGCGGCTCACCGTTAACATAGCTCTGTAGAGCCTTAGCCGCGACCTTCTGTATGTAGACTGGTGGGCCTGAATCTATCTGAGACTTGACTTTCACCAAGCCATCTATAAGCTCATTGTTTCCAACAGCGAACCCTATCCTATCGCCGGTCATATTGAATGTTTTCGAGCATGAATGGAACTCTATGGCGACATCTATGGCGCCTTCAACCTCAAGTATGCTCGGCGCCCTATAGCCGTCGAAGGTTATCTCGGAGTAAGCGTTATCGTAGCAGACTATAACGTTCTTCTCGCGGGCTAAGTCTATAATCGCTTTAAGATAATCTTTAGTTACGACGCTCGCCGTCGGATTGTTTGGATAATTGAGAAAAATCATTTTAATGCCGCTGAGATCCAGCGACTCTACATCCGGTTTAAAGTCATTTTCCTCAAGTAGGGGCATGAGGACAGGTACCCCATCGCTCAATAATGTGCTGCCGTTAGCGTAAACCGGGTAAGCTGGATCTGGAACGAGAACCCTGTCGCCGGGATTAACAAAGGCTCTGGAAAAGTTCGCTATGCCCTCCTTAGAGCCGATAAGCGCTATAACCTCCCTCCTAGGATCCAAGTCTACCCCGAACCGCTTCTTATACCATTCTGCAACAGCCTCCCTGAAATACGGTTCGCCCTGACTAAACGAGTAATTATGGTTCTTAGGGTTAGAGCTCTCCTCTTTAAGAGCCTCTAAAACGAATGGCGGCGGCGGGAGATCTGGGTCACCGATACTTAACGATATTAGGTCGACTCCCTGCTGCCGCTTCTCATTTATAATCTTCTCCAGCTCAGCGAAGAGATATGGCGGAAGCTTTTTAACCCTCTCAGCCAACTGAAACCTCAAATTAATCCCTCCAAATCAATAATACCTTTATAAACTGTTTCAGCAGGACCAGACATAAAAATCCTACCGTCACTATACTTTACCTTGAGCTCACCGCCTAAAAGCCGAACCGCACACTCGTTATCCACTTTACCAAGCATGTTTCCGGCGACAACGCTTGCGCATGCGCCAGTGCCGCATGCAAAGGTCTCGCCGACACCCCTCTCCCAAACCCTCACCTTAATTAAATCCCGCCTAATCACTTGGACAAACTCAACATTTATCCTCTTGGGGAAGAGCGGGCTCTTCTCTATTATGGGTCCGTAGCGCTCAACCGGGAAGCCATCCACATCCTCAACGAAGATTACACAGTGTGGGTTGCCAACCGATAGGCATGTTGCCCTAAAAACCTTATCGTTAACCTTAAGCTCCTCGTCTATAAATTCTCCCTCGCCAGCGACCGGTATATGCTCCCTTCTAAATATTGGGCTACCCATATCCACTGTTACAGATTTAACCCTGCCCTCAGCCACATCAAGCCAAACCGTCTTCACACCTGCTAGAGTTTCAATCCTCATCTCGCTTCTGCCGACTATACGGTTCTCATAACAATATTTTGCTAGGCACCTTATTCCATTCCCACACATCTCGGCTTCGCTTCCATCAGCGTTAAATATCCTCATCTTAACGTCGGCTACGGTGGAGCCGCATACGAGGAGCAGCCCGTCAGCCCCAACAGAAAACCTCCTCCTGCAGAGCTTTTGGGCCAGCTGGCTGAGCTTTTCTTCACGCAGCCAGCCGCCCCTATTATCAACTAAAATATAGTCGTTTCCCAAGCTATGCATCTTCCAGAAAACCAGCTCAACCATGCTTTATCGCTCCTCATCGCCCTAAATGTAACTAGCCTATCATTTCTCATAGAGGAAACTTATAAGTATTAACGGCGTTGGCCGGGAAAGTTTATATGCATGATGAATGTATAACTACGTTATAGGAGTGGTTAAAAAATTGAAGGCTGAAGTTGAAAAAGTGATAAAAGAGATTCAGCTGAGCCTAAGGGCTGATGGGGGAGACATAGAACTAGTCGACGTAACCGAGGACGGAATAGTGAAAGTCAAGCTTAAAGGAGCATGCGCAGGCTGCCCATTCTCAATGATGACCCTACAGTTCGGCGTGGAAAGATACTTAAAGGCGAGGGTTCCGCAGGTAAGAAAGGTTGTAGTTGTGTAGTTAAGCGGAAAACGCCCTACCGATATATCGGTGTCCCCTCATTTGGATCACGCACAACCCTCATAAACTCCTCAAAGATTTTCTCTGTAATAGGCCCCATCTCACCCTTACCTATCCTCCGCTTGTTAACTTCTCTTACAGGCATTATTTCCGCACCTGTCCCTGTTAGAAAAACCTCATCTGCGCTATATAGTTCGGTGACAGTTATGTTACGCTCAATAACCTCGTATCCCAGTTTTGCGGCTATCCTCTTAACCACGCTTGCGGTTATCCCAGGCAGGGCTCCGCTGGACCTTGGCGGAGTGTAAAGTTTTCCATCCTTAATGATAAATATGTTTTCGCCAGTCGCCTCGCAGATATATCCGTTAGCATCTAAAATTAGCGCCTCGTCGGCTCCAGCATTGTTCGCCTCGATCTTCGCCAATATGCTGTTCAAGTAGTTTAGGGATTTTATCTCATGGGATGTCGCATCCACGGGATCCCTCCTAATCCAAGACACTATCATGCTTATGCCCTTTCTACGCTTCTCTTCGTCATATAGCCTAAGCAGAGGGACGGCTATAATTATGATTGAAGGCCTAGCGCATTTCCTCGGATCTAAGCCTAGATCCCCAACACCCCTAGTTACCACGAGCCGTATGTAGGCGTCTCGGAGATCGTTTCTCCTCAATGTTTCAAGGACGGCCTCAATCATCTCCTCCTTTGTTAACGGTATGTCCAGCATTATAGCGTGAGCCGAATTATATAGGCGGTCTATGTGCTCCCTGAGCTTAAATACTATGCCATCGTAGGCGCGTATGCCCTCAAAAACCCCATCCCCGTACAGGAAGCCGTGATCGAAAACGGAGATTTTAGCCTCATCTTTAGGGTAATATTTCCCATCAATATATATTAGTGTTTCATTCCGCAGTACAATCACTCCCCTTACCTGAGATGACAAATATAAAATATTCGCCATTAATGCTTAAAGAATTTTATGCGTCTTGCACGATACTTTATGGGTAGGTGACCCGCTGTTGGCCATAAGTAAGGTTTCTGGAGAGGATATTAAAAATTTCACCATACATATGATTGGGAACTCTCACATAGACCCAGTGTGGCTATGGGGATGGCAGGAAGGATGCCAAGTTGTCAGATCAACGTTTAGAAACATTCTAAACCTTATGAAGGAGTTTCCGGAGTTTATCTTCACTTCCTCTTCAGCGGCGTTTTACGAGTGGATTGAGAGCATAGAGCCAGAAATGTTCGAGGAAATCAGGCAGATGGTTAAAGCTGGGCGCTGGGTAATAGTCGGCGGATGGTGGATCGAACCCGACTGCAATATACCATGCGGCGAGAGCTTTATCCGACAAGCCCTCTACGGCCAGAGATACTTTAAAGAGAAGTTCGGCTTGATGGCTGAGGTTGGCTACAATATTGATTCTTTTGGACATAATGCTATGCTGCCCCAAATCCTCGCTAAGTGCCGTTTAAAAAGCTATGTTTTCATGCGTCCAAACGCCTACGAGAATAAGGAGGTTCCGGGAGAAGTTTTCTGGTGGGAGAGCCCGGATGGCTCAAAAGTCCTCTGCTACAGAATACCGTTCTCTTACACGACTGATGGCGACATACTCAACCGCATTGAAAAGTTCATGGAGATAATTAAGCCCCCTCTAGAAGACTATATGTGTTTTTACGGTAGAGGAGACCATGGGGGCGGACCTGCCAGGGAAGACATTATGGGCATATTTGAGGCGAGCAGAAGAGGGGATCTGCCAAAAGTAGTGTTCAGCTCACCAAACATGTTTTTCAAGAAAATAGTTGAGAAGAATGTTCAGCTACCGGTTTTTCGCGGCGAGCTGCAGCATCATGCGAGCGGCTGCTACTCGGCTCACTCCGAAGTTAAGCGAAACAACCGTTTAGCGGAGAACCTGTTATGCACAGCTGAGAAAGCTGCTGTCTTAACATACGTGTTGTTTAAGAGGAGCTATCCGCGTGAGACGCTTACGAAAGCTTGGAGAAAACTGCTTTTCGCTCAGTTTCACGATATATTGGCTGGAACATCTATAGCTGAAGCATATGAAGATGTGCGCAACATGCATGGCGAGGTCCTAAGCGAGGGAAGCGCGGTGCTTAATAACGCGATTCAAAAGCTATCATCTAAAATTGACACTAGAGGCCCCGGCACACCTATAATAGTCTTTAACCCCCATTCTTGGGGGATACGCTTCCCAGTTGAGGTTGAAGGCGTCGACGGCGAAGGCGGATTAGTAGACTGTTATGGGCGGACCATACCTATGCAGAGGATAAAATCATCCGCGAACGTTGGGGATTGGCGTCAAAGAATAGTTTTCATCGCTGAAGCGCCGGCTTTAGGCTATAGGGTTTACTATAATACGTCTGGGAGAAGCGCTCATCTCCATAAAGACGAGATGTACGCTTCGGAAAATGCTCTTGAGAATAAATGGTTTAGGCTGGAGGTTGATCCGTCAACAGGATATATTAGTAGGCTATACGATAAGGTTAATGGTGTTAAGGTTTTCGGCGGAGACGCTTATGTGCCCATAGTTATTAGGGATCTGAGCGATACCTGGAGCCACGGAGTAACAGTTTTTGATGAAGTGATAGGAGCCTTTAAGGATGCTGAGGTGAGTTTAGAAGAGAGCGGGGATGCCCGCGCAACGCTCCGCATCGAAAATAAATATAACGATTCATTAATGCGAACGTATATCTCGCTATACAGGGAGCTACCCTACATTGAGATTAAAGCTTCGCTTAATTGGCAGGAGCAGCATAAAATGCTTAAATTAAGCTTCCCGGTAGGTGTTAAAGAGCCTGTTACAACCCATTCTATCCCATACGGGCACATAGTTCGCCCATGTAACGGCGAGGAGGAGCCTATCCAGAGCTGGGTTGATGTGACCGGGTACGCGGAGAACATTCACGGGAAAGAAATGGTTTATGGTTTAAGCATATGTAACGACTGTAAATATAGCTGCAGCGTTATTGGCTCTGAAGTGAGGCTAACGGTTTTGAGAAGCCCTCCCTACGCGCATCACATCCCGTATAAGCTGGAGCCCAACATAAGGTACCGCTATATAGATCAGGGGTGGCAGAGCTTCAATCTAATATTGCTGCCGCACGCTGGGACATGGCGTGAAGCCCAGACCGTTAAGATCGCTGATATACTGAACGTTAAGCCGATAGCGTTCATTGAAGGTGAACACGAGGGTGATCTGCCAGCCAACAACTCGTTTATCAAGGTGAGCCACGATAACATAGTTGTGAGCGCCATTAAGATGCATGAGGATTCGGAGAACATTATTTTACGCTGCTACGAGAGCTACGGCGCGGAAACCACGGTTGAGATCAACTTTATGCTTCTAGGGAAAAGGTGGACGACAACCTTCAAACCTCATGAGATAAAAACCTTTCTGGTGCCTGTAGGCGAAGGCAACGTTAAAGAGACTGATATGCTTGAGTTTATTGAGGAGTAATCCGCCGGCTATCCGTAGAAGCGCGGTCTCCTAGACAGGGCTATTGGAAGCGTCAGCGGCTTAAACGGTTTTCCCCCGACCTCTTCCCTTATCTCGTTTACCAGCTCATCTAAACTCATCTTTCTTATCTTCTGCTCCTTTCTTAGGCGCCTATCTCTAACAGCGAGATTCCCAGTCGAAACCTCCTCCTGACCAACAACGACTATGAACGGTATCCACTCCATCTCCGCTTCCCTGATCTTTTTCTGCATCGTTAACGGTCTATCATCCCAGTCAGCTCTGACACCTCGCCTTATCAGCTCTACCGCTATTTTCTCAGCCTCGCCATAGAAGCTTTCGCTGACGGGTATAACTCTAACCTGCGTCGGTGACAGCCAGATTGGCAGCATCGGGGTCCCACCCGTCTTCTGTATTCGGTAGGCTTTCTCTAGCAACGCATATATGTCGCGTTCAATTGCGCCGCTCGGCGAGCAGTGCAATATAAGCGGATACCTTTTTTCACCCTTCTCATCAACATACGTTATCCCATACCTTTCAGCGTTCTCTATATCTATCTGATCCGTTGATAAGGCTGAAGCCTTATCTAGGTTGTCGACAAAGTTAAATTCCCATTTAAGAACAAAATAGAAGAAGCGTTCATTCCACATTTCGACGAGCGCCGGCTTACCAAACAGCTTGACAAGGGAAACTATAAAGTCTCTATTCTCCGCATAGAAGTCCTTTGTAAACCTTATTGCCAGCTCATAGTCTTCTCTAGTTAACCCTATACCCTCAAGAGTCTCCATACTTAACTTAAACCTTTTAATGGCTTCCTCCTTAGCCTGCTCCATGTCCGCACACAGCGCGTGGCAGTCCGGCATCGTGAAGGCTCTAAGCCTCCTTAACCCAGCTAGCTCACCGCTCTTCTCCCTCCGGAAACTGTAGTGTGTCAGCTCGTATATTTTGAGCGGCAGCTGCCTATACGATATCTGCGCATCATGAAGCATTAGGAACTGCCCGAAACACGCGCTGAAGCGTAGAAAAAGATCTTTATCCTCAGACTTGACTATATATTGGCGGGCTGGAAATCTATGTAGATAGTTCGCCAACGCCGGATGCTTTATGTCGTACATTATTGGGGTCTCAACCTTCAGGGCGCCGTAGGCAATAACCTTCTCGGTCACGAACTCCTCTATAAGCGACTTAATCAGGTTGCCTTTAGGATACCATCTAAAGTTTCCAGGGTCGCTTGCATCCTCATAGTCCGCGATCTCAAGTCTCTTCATTAGAGTTACGTGGGGCGGGGTCTGCTGAACAGCCCTAACCTTAGACATTTCGTATACGGCGAACTTCCTCAGGTTCTCATATTCGGAGAAATCGAACTCCTCGACTGGGATCATGCTTCCATCCGGCTTAATGATAAACCAGTGGGAAACTATTTTCTCCTCAGCCTCTAAGGCTTTAGACACTATTTCTTTTCCAGCTTCGCGTTCACCTAAAGCTATTGATTTAAACTGCTCCGCAAGAGGATGGCCTTTAACCGATACGGAGAACTCCTTACACCACCCGAAAGGTGCTCTATAAGCCTCTATGCCTAGGCTGCTGGCGTAAACCCTCATCTCTTCAAGTATTTTCAGCGCTTCAGAGGGCTCCGCCAGATCGGAGCTTAAATGCGCATAAGGGTAAATTAATATTCGGTTAACCTTCACTTTATCGAGGAACTCTTTCACCTCGTCTATGGCTTTATGAGCCACATCAACAGTGTCGTTCTTCTCCACGCAGGTGAATAGTACAACTAAATCCTCTAGGCGATAAAGCCTTTCCTCGACACCCTCGGCGGAGGGTATCTCCCTTTCAACCGGGCGATACTCTATGAAGTTTGAGTGGAGCTGAAGTATCTTCAAGCGCTAACGCCCCGCATTAAGTAGAACAATTATACATTGATACCCATTTATAAAAATAAATTTTCCCTTTGACTAGGAGATTATTCTTCTCCACTTATCAACAATCTTATCCTTCTTTAAAGCCTTCTTATACTCCTTGTAGTGTTCTTTGCAGAGGAAAACCCTCCGCTCATCCCTAACCTTCAAGCCAGCAGCATGGACTTTTCCAGAGTCCAGAGAGCGGACAGCCTCTTTATCGCACCCTTCAACGCTGCATTTAGCGCCTTTAGAAACCCTACCCATCCGGGGAACCCTCTCTAACACTAGCTAAACATTTTCCCTCATATATGGTTGAGGATTAAAGCCTTACTGTAAACTTCCAACGCCCTTCTATAAACGTCTTTCCTGCCTTTAAACCCTTTAGGCCCAATCCTCTCTATGAGGAACGAGGCTGCCGCTGCTCCAACACACGCGCACCATAATGGATCTTCACCGTTAACGTACTCGGATAGGAAGGCACCTATAAACGCGTCTCCCGCACCAGTCGGATCCATAATAACCCTAGATTTGGCGGCTGGCACGCTGAAGACTTTATCATCAAACGATATCAGTGAGCCCCTATCCCCCATCGTAGCTATCGCTACATCTACACCATAAGCCCTAACCTTTCTCAGGGCTCCAATAATGTCGCTTATTCCAGTAAAAACCTTCATCTCCCTCTCAGAAGACTTGAAGACCTTAATGTATCTGAGAAAATCTGGGCTATCTACTCCGCGGAGGCTCATTCTCCCATCGCTGTCAAAGCGTCTAAGTAACCCCTGGGGGTCGAGGGATACTGTGGGCGTGATGCCGCTGGACACTCTGATCAAATCCGCTGAGACCTCGCCAGCTATAGGCGATATATGAATAGATTTAGCCTCCAGCGACTGAGGCAGATCCTCAACAGATATTGGCGGCGCTCTGCCCTTAAGAAACATGTCTCTGCTCCCGTCCCGATAATACTTTATTAGGAAACTTGTGGTTCTAGAGCCTTCGCAGATCTTTAGGCCGGATAAGTCAACGCCCCTCTTCTCAAGCCACTCAACGTATCTTGCTGGAAAGTCTCCTCCAACCCTCGATATGACTGAAACCCGTGAGCCAAGCTTGCCAGCGGATAGCGACACATACGTCGGTGGGCCACCAAACCTTCTTCTTGGCTTTACTTCACCGGGTGGCAATATGAGGTCTATTGCAAAATGCCCTACGGTCACTATATCGAACATTTCGAATCCTTCTAAATGATATGTAAGCATGGCAATAGATATGTTATGGCTGCGGAGAACACTAATGATGGCAGCAGATTCGCGACCCTTATCTTCCTTATCTCAAGGAGATTTATTCCTAGCCCTATTAATATTATGCCTCCCGCAGCACTGAGCTCATTTACTACGGTCTCTGTGAAGAAGGCTTTTGAGAGCGACGCCAGCAGCGTTATTCCGCCTTGATACAGTAGTAGCGGTATAGCTGAGAAGAGGACGCCGAAGCCTAAAACAGACGCAAGCGATATGGATGCGAAGCCGTCAAGCATAGATTTAGCGTACAGAATGCTTGGGTTCCCGTTTAAGCCATCCTCTATCGAGCCGACGATAGTCATGGAACCCATACAGAAGATTAGGAAGGCAGTTATAAAACCTTCAACGAACTTATCTTCCCCGGAACTAAACTTCGACTTAACAAAATTTCCAAAGCCCTCAATCCGCCCCTCAACATTAAGAACCTCGCCTGTAATAGCGCCGATGAGCATACTAAAAAACAGTATAATGAGGTTACTGGTCTTTAAAGCCATCTGAAAACCGATAAATAGGGTTACGAGACCTATGCCCTGAAAAACAATGCCTTTAACTCTATCTGGAAATTTACCGCGCAGAAAAATTCCGATTAAGCTGCCAACGATGACCGCGATAGCATTGACGATTGTTCCCTGCATAAAATGAAGATAATAAGAGGGGATTGAAAAACATTTTGAAAAATTGTATTTTAGAGCTACTTGAAGTAGAGCTGTTCAAGATCTTTCTTCATGAGAAGGTTGGCTGAGGAATCATGCGATACGATTCTGCCCCCAGCTAAAATGTATGTTCTATCGGATACGCTTAAAGCTATCTTAGCGTTCTGTTCAACCATAATTATCGTTGTCCCGCGCTCCCTTATCTCCTTCATTTTTTTAGCCAGCATACTCGCAACCTTGGGCGCCAATCCCGCCGTCGGCTCATCACACAGTAGGAGTTTAGGTTTCAGCATTAATGCTCTAGCAACAGCAAGCATCTGTCTCTCTCCGCCGCTAAGAGTCTTCGCCAAATTATGCCTTCTTCTCTCTATTTCTGGAAAAATCTCAAAAATCTCCTCGATGTCCTTTTTTACTTCCCTGTCCTTCCGTAGATATGCGCCGAGTATCAGGTTTTCCTCCACAGTGAAGTTTGGAAAAATGTTTTGTTGTTGTGGCGAGTAACCTATTCCCATAGCCGCGATCTTATCTGGGCTTCTGCCTTTAATGCTCACACCGTTAAATATGATGTCGCCCTCAAAGACGTCTGCTAAACCAGATATTGTGTTTAGAAGGGTTGTTTTACCAGCGCCGTTCGGCCCCAGAAGTGAAACTATTTCACCCTCATTAACGTACATGTCTATTTTCTCCAGAACTATCATCCTTCCATATCCTGACGTCACATTATTTAATTCGAGAAGCGCCATTCTCAGCCACCACCTATATAAGATTCTATTACTTTAGGATCCGCTGATACTTCCTCGGGTGTTCCTTGAGAGAGAACTTTACCCATATGTAAGACATAAACGTAATCCACGTAGTCAAAAAGCAGATCTATCCTATGCTCAATAATAAAGAATGTTAAGTTGCGCGTTTTCCTTAAGTAGCTTATATATTCGAAGAGGCTTCTGCCAACAGCGTAATGCACGCCCGCCGTCGGCTCGTCTAAAAGTATTAATTTGGCTCTTCCGAGTATGCCCTTGCTTGTTTCAACCATTTTGATGTGTCCGCCTGACAGGCTTGCTGCATATGAATTGTAGATCCCATCCATCTCAAACTCTTTTAGGAGGCTTTTAACTTCACTAGCTATCTGCAATTCCTCTTTTATCCACTCTTTTCTAAAAGGCGCTCTAAACAGTTTTTCTCCTTTCTGCCCCTTTGGGCTCAACATCATATTCTCGAGGATTGTGAGCGAGCTGAAGAGTCTCGGTATCTGGAAAGTTCTCGCTATCCCCATATCATATATTTCATTCGGATTTAACCCGTCTATCCGCCTTCCCTCAAAGAAAACGCTGCCGGAATCAGGCTTATAAAATCCAGTTATAATATTGAATAACGTACTTTTACCACTGCCGTTTGGGCCTATTAACCCCGTTATAGATCCCCTTTCCACCTTAAGGCTGACATCTTTAAGCGCTTCAACGCCGCCGAATCTTTTGCTCACATTTTGAACTAATAGTATGGGGTCTGTCAACCAGACTCCCTCCCAATAAGCCAATACAATGCCGTTTTTAAGTAGGCTAATGCTTTGGAAACAACATCGGTTAACGCTCTTCTCGAAACATGCTTCTTCTCCTTTTCTCTCTCAAAAATCTTCCAAGCCTCTGTCTTTACGGGTTTTTCAGGAAGAAGCCCCTTCGGCTTGTATATGAGAATTATGACTATTAGGGCGCCAGTAATCATCCATCTAATATAGTTTGGATCGATTAAAAGTCCGGGAAGCATGAAGTTTAAGACGGATGTCGCCCTATTAAGCAAGGTGAATACTAATGTTCCAAGCAGAGACCCGAAGTTGTTTCCTCTTCCGCCAAGTATAACCATGCTCCAAACCTCGAAAGTAACAGTTGTGATAAACATGTCTGGAGTCACTGACCCAAGATAAAATGCGTATAGCGCGCCTGCAACACCACTTATGCCCGAGGCAACAAAAAGCAATTCCGCCTTTATCTTTGGAACCGGTTTACCAATACATAATGATGCTACTTCATCTTCCCTTATTGACCTTAAAACCCTGCCGTAAGGCGAGTTGGCTAAAAGCTCGAAATAAACAAGTGTTCCAGCTAAGATTGCTAATGTTAGTACTAGGAATGAAAGGTTTTTTAGCGCGGGGTCTGAAACCCATGCGAATGGATGGGGGATTCCAAGTATGCCATACGCGCCTCCCGTAGGCGTAAAGTGCTTCATGAATACCCTCAACATCTCTCCAAAACTTAGTATGGTTATCCCAAGGAAGGCGGGGCCAACCCTTAATGTGGGATACGAAATAAGGTATCCGGATAAACCTGCTACGAGAAATGAGAGGGCTAGTGAAAACAGGAAGACGACTATGTTTAGCCACGGCGTTCTTCCAGCAACTTTTCCAATGGCGATTATAGCGTCTAGACTGTAAACCGGGTAATCGTAACCGTAGAATGAGAGGAAAATACTCATTGATGTATAGGATGCTACGAACGCCCCTATCCCAAAGAAGGCTACAAGCCCGAAATTAGCCATGCCCGTGTATCCGATCTCCATATTTAGGCATAAAGATAGGATAGCGTAGATCCCGAAGAGGGTTAGCCAGGAAATCAAGAAGCCTATTAAGTCAAACACCGCTTCTCACCTCATTCTAAAGATGCTTTTACACATAGCTTTAACCTTAGGAAGATATCTGTAGGGTAAGCCGCCGCCAGCCCCAGCCGGCGGTCTTATCAAAATCGTCATCACCAAAACAAAGAAGGAAAGGAATGGGCGAAAGCTGTATTCGATTCCAAGATAGCTGTGGAGAAAAACTATGAGCACATTCTCTGTGAAAGATATTATTATTGAGCCGATAAATGTTAACGGTAAACTTACCAGACCCCCAATAACTGAGCATGCGAATACTTGCAAGATCACGGAGTCACCTGTTTCCGGCGAGACGTAAGCGAACAATGACCAAGCTAATCCACCGATAGCTGCAAGCCCTCCAGAAATAGCCCACGTAACCATAAGTATTTTTTCTCTTGAAATCCCAGATATTTGTGCTAGCTCAAGATTGTCTGCAATAGCTCTAACCGCCATACCCGTTTTAGTTTTCATTAAGAAGAACGCTAATAGCGCAAAGACTATAGCCGTTAATGCCAAAGTAAATAGAAACTTTGCGTTTACCTCAATTCCAACTAGAGATAATGTTGATGGAACATCTATATCGGGAGACACATAGAATAGGGGGGTTAACCAAGTTTTCTGTAGGACCCCTAAAACAGCATAAAACATATATTTAATAAAGATCCATGCTCCCATCGAAGCTATCATTAATGTGACCGGCGTAGATCTCCTTTTAATTAGCGGCGAGAAAACAAGAACATGAGTTATCACGGCTAGCGTGGCTCCAAAGGCGAACGAGACGAAAATTACTGGGATGAATGGCACGCTCATTTTTAAGCCCTTACTTATTAAAACTGGCATATAAGCGCCGACAGTAGCGTATATGCCATGGGCGAAATTTAGAACCTTACTTGTTCTATAGCTTAGCGTTAAGGGTACAGCCATTAAACTATATATGCAGATGTACCACGCCATGTTAATCACATTAGCCAGCTCCGCCACCAATCAGGTCTCACCGTCCATCTCTCGAATAAAGATTCATTTCCATTAACTAGAAACAAATAAATAAAGGAGTAGAAAAGATTTACTTTTTATCCTTTTCTACTCTCCCATGGTGATTACGCCTGCAGAGTAGCTCCCCACATCAAGGTAAACGTATTTCCGCTCTTGCTCGCTGAATTTAACCGTCCATATGGAGTAATCCTGCAGGAGCTTATCTCCATTCTCGTCAAACATCGTCAGTCCAGAAGGCCCATAATATCTGTTAGCAACCTCTACTAAAGCCGCTCTTATTGCTTCTCCCTCATACTTTCCAGCCCTGACAATAGCCCATCCAGCGAGCATGACGGCGTCATATAGGTTCGCTGAGAAAACCGGGGGATCATGCCCTGTTCTAGCCTTATATCGCGCGGCGAACTCTTTAAGCAGCGGGTTCTCCCTGAAAAGCGGTCTAGTCCCCAGCAGATTTGTAACCTTAATGAAACTCGCTATATTCTCTTCAAGCAGACCTCTCGCACCGTGCACGCCTTCGCTTGAGAACCATCTTAATGATGATAGGAATGGATCTCGGCTAGCATGGCTCAATATGTTAACCCCATCAGTGTCGAAAGTTATCATCACTATGCCCTCAACCCTCTCCTCTCTAGCTCTCACGCTGAGCTGCGCAACCTCGCTGGCATAATCCGGTAGACCAGACGCATACTTCATCCCTATCGCTATACCACCTAAGGCTGAAAATTCTTTCTTAAAGAACTCCTCAAACGCCACGCCATATTCATCATCTCTATGAAAAACTATCACTTTATTAATTCCCTGAGATTTAACGAGCGCTGCTAGCGCCCTTGATTGCCCGGCGTCTGACCCGACCGTCCTGAATATATAATCGTTCGGTATCGCTAGTGTTGGGGAGGTTGATGAGGGCGATATGATGACTATTTTATTGTCGTCAGCATAACTTTTCACAGCTTTAACTTGCGAGCTGGCAGCCGGTCCAATTATGACTTTTATGCCCGCTTGGTGAAGTGTTTGGACGGCAACTAGAGCCTCTGTGGGCGAAGTCTTATCGTCTTGTATAACGGGTGTAAATTTAGCTCTTATACCGTATTTCATCATCTCTCTGTTTAAGTCCTCGATGGCCATTTCCACAACTGTCTTCCATTGAACACCGACATCCGCAAGCTCGCCTGTCAATGGTAGGCTGACGCCAATCTTATATTCCACCGTTTTGTTTAACTCGCCGAGCATGCTTTGTAGAGCTGCAACTTTATCGTTTAGATTTCTTACCGTCACATTCAGCTCCGCATAAGTTGCGCTCAGATAAGCGTATGTTAAGCCAGCTCCTATAACTAATCCTATCACTAGGAAGACTAAAAGCCGTGGTAGCTGAGCCGACATTAACTAAACCACCCCTATTTTTTAATTTAAAAATTCCTATAGTACACAGAGTTCTATACAAGAGAATTAAGTATTTAAGATTTTTGTTTGTAAAATAATTGGGAAGCGTAAGGTATAATAAGATATTCTGCCTTTTAATCCCAAGAGAACAGAGAAAAATATGTGAGGATGCTGATCTATGCCCTATAAGCGTAAGAATAGGGGTCGTTCGAAGGGGCAGAAGGGTAGGGGCGACCTAGTCCACTGCAGTGGGTGCGGTGAACTTGTTCCACGGGATAAGGCTAAGAAGGTTACGCGCCGTATCTCGCTTGTCGACTCTGCTTTAGCTAAGGAGCTTAGGCAGAAGGGCGCCTATATATCTAGCCGAACCGAGACATTATACTATTGTATTTCATGCGCCGTTTATAGGGGCTTAGTTAAAGTAAGGGCTAGGGAAGAGCGAAAGGTAAAGATGCCCCTTAAACCATAAGCGGTCATCTATTGTTTTTGGGAGACCTTTCTGCGGAAGTAGAGAGCTCTCTGAATAACTGTGAGATTTGATGCTATAGCTAAAAAAATTATGCTGACCCTTAGAGCAGTTGCTTCAGCCAAAAGGGCGCTTATTATGCTTGCGGCGATTATCACAATTATTCTCTCAGCCCTCTCCATAATGCCCACGGTCTCCATCGGCACATCAGCCGCCTCAGACCTAGCCCTAACATAACTCGTTAGCAGCGAACCTATGAGGGCTAAAAATCCCCAGAAAAGATCGCAGAGACCGCTTAAAATTAAGCCGCATAAAACCGCTGAATCCACATACCTGTCAAGCAGCGAATCTAGGAAGCCGCCCAGCGCGGTCACTTCGCCGTAAAGTCTAGCCAGCGCTCCGTCCAGAGCGTCACAGAAGCCTGAGAGCATTAAAAGAACAGTTGCTGTAGATAAGTAGATTCTATAGGCATTTAAATCGGCTAGCGAGACCCCGGCAGCCCAGTAGGCTAAGCCTGAAAGAAGGCCGAACACCACGCCCATGGCGCTTACGACATTCGGTTTTAGGCCAGCGCTATGCATCAATCTGGCTTCCGCGGAAACTATCTTTTGAATCTTATGTTTAAGCTTGGTCAGCATTATTTTTCACACAGTTTATTGTTTTGGGTGCATGAGTTTAGCTACATTTTTATCTCTTTCAACACCAAAGTAATTGGCTACATTAACGCATTTCGTTCTGAGGAGAAGTAGATGCGGTGCGTTTAACTCCATTTCGGTTATCGTTTCAGCGTTCCCCATACCCTTTGCGATTACAAGATCCGCGGAGCCATATATTTCTAGAAAGTCTTGGCTGCACTCCGACAATATAAGCCCCATCATATCGCTTCCGGTTGTAGTCACTATATCGGCAATCATGTTTAAACCAACCTGTAGGGCGTCCTCCATAGTCGCGTCATTGGAGACAGCTTCACTTTTAACCGCGACAACAACTTTATTGCCGATCTTTTTCAGCTCCCTAATGAGCAGCGCGTCAAAGGCTATTTCGCCAGCGTTATCCGCCAGGTAAACAGTCAGCTTAGATCTTTTAGCGGCTTTAAAAGCCTCAGATATATCGTCTATCGCCAGACTCTGCTCGGCTTCAAAAATGAGCTTACGTAGATCGCTGAAATTGAACGTGTGCCCCGGAATATTAAACTCCATGACGTTGCCCACAATAGCGCATAGACAAGCCTTCCTAAACCTTAACTCATCGGATCTAGCTTCAGAAACTATTCTCTCAGCCATTGGAAGAAGCTTCATAGCCTCCATGTTACACATTCGCTTCTTATCCGCAAATGGATCTGGGTTGCCCGTAACACGTTTAATTATTCTTTCGCGCATCGTGCCTAAAACCGCTGGTACAGCATCCCGTCGAAAACCTTTAGCTAACATGTCGAAAATCTGGGTTAATGCCCTAAACCTTAACTCTGGATCCTCTGTTGCCTCGAGAACCTCAAAGTAGCCTCTCTGAAATAAGCATAATGCGCAGTCGACCCCAACCTTCACTTGATCCCCCGCCCCAAAGTCTCCTCGAGACAATTGTTCGAGTTTTTAGTGCTGAGCTCTAAGCGCGGCCTCCGCAAAATCAATCATAACCTTATATGGATCTTTAGCCTTCACTACGCCGCTGGCCACGAGGATACCTTCGGTTCCAAGCCTTATCGCTGCGGCGACGTCGTCACCGTTGGTTATTCCGGCCCCACATAGGACTACGACTTCAGGGTTGATCCTTTTGACTGCCTTAACGGTGCTCGTAACGACTTCTGGTTTAGCCTTTGAAACCGGTATACCTGTGCCTATGAGCTCCGGTGGCTCTACGGCAATCATGTCTGGTTTTAGGGCTGCGGCTGAAGCGCTCACAGGCGTGTTATTGCTGCAAACAACTGAGATTAAACCAACCTCACGCGCCCTCGTTATGGCGGCATCTATGTCGGCTAGTTTAAGCCTTCTTTCAGAATGGTTGATCAATGTTCCAATAGCGCCGGCTTCTTTTACTGATTCTGGAAGAACGTGTCCGGTAAAGCTTCCATAGCCTATTGGATCGATATGTTGGGAGAAGACTGGTATGCTAACCCTTCTCGCAACTATAGATATGTCTACGAACTGCGGAGCCACACCTATACATACGCCTGTCTCAACACTGGCTTTCTCAGCCATCTCGGAAAGCTTAACAGCCTTTTCACCTGTGGCTTCTGCATAAGTCTTAAAGTTCACTATTATTATCGGGGTCTTAACATTACTGTATTTCAACATGCTTTTCTCCCCGTAGCTTAGCCAACATTATTCTGTCTAAATGATTTAAAGTTTAAGGATAAAAATGATGCTTAAAAACGGCGCGACTTTAGCCGCCTTCCATATCAGCATCAGCCATAGAATGGTGGCTTGTCGCGTTTTATCTCCTGTATCTGCTGTTCAGCCGTTTTCTTCGCGTCCTCTAGTAGGCTATCAAATGTTTCGTCGAGTTCAGATATGTAGGATTCGAGGGCCTCAATATATAATAGTAGAGCTCTAATCAGGTCGCTTACACTGTTGCTGTAGTCTAGAACTGTGCTTATGAAATCTATCTCCTTTTTACTCTTATCTTCCTCATCAATCTCTCTCTTAATGTCCTCGAGCATCTTGTAGAAGCATTTCTCCTCGACTTTAAAGAGGTCAGATTTAAGGTTTACGTAGGTCTTCAAGCTCTCCAAAGTCTTCCTTATAGATTTCCTCCCTATGGGCTCCGCCACATTAGACCCCTTCCATTTTAGGGGAATTTAAAGATCTATGCGAGGGTCGCGCTATTAATATTTGTTAATAGCCTCATGTATCTCTGAAAGATCTACACATAATTACATTGGGCTCAAGAGTTTCTTAACGTAAATACTTTCTATATTGAGAGAGCACATTAAGCGCCATGCGACTTTAAAGGAATAAATCTAAAAGTAGATAGGCTGAAAACACCATTAGCTAGATGATTTTCCAGCGAGAAAAACTTTATGGTCTTTCTAGACTTCGTCGTTCCTATCTTTATGCCGAATCCTCCAGCCCTTAAACGCTTACCCATAAACCCTCAACCCCGTTCTCATTTAAAAGACATTATTGTAGGGCAAAACGCCGTTCTGGGTTTCGCTCCATCACATAAATTGTTCGAGCCTCGTTAACCCTATTATTTCATCGAACTCCAAGTTTAATGCATCTAGAATCTGGTCGAACGTTGACCTCAAGTAGCTGACGTATTTGTCGACATCTATCTCCTTCGACGTTGCCAGCTGGACTGGTTTAACAAACGGTTCCCTAGTGACCTTCACGAACCTTATTGTGTCTCCTGCCTTTATCTCGACGCCTTTAGCCATAAGTATGAGCGCGGCTTTCACGTGCTGAGGTGTGGTTTTATCGTACGCTCCCGGCACTTTCCCCAAAACGACCTCGAAGGCTAAATCGTTTATGTCTTCCCACTCGCGGTTCTTGAGCTTCATGTAGCATTCGCGTATCGTCTTCTCGATTTCCTTTTTCGCCACATCGAATTCAGCCGGTGTTTTAACGCGGCTTAATATGTCCTCAATCTTGTCAAAATATCTTTTTATGAATAATGGTATATGCCGCTTCTTTCCAGTGAGCCCCTTAACATCCACGCTCCCGTCCTCTAAAACCCCTAAATAATTCTTTTTCCTCGAGCTTAAAACAGCATATCGATAATATTTGTCGACATCTAGTTCCATTCCCAGAGACTTTTCAGCCCACTCGGACAGAGTTTTAATTTGCTCGGAGATCGGGTTCTTAAGGAAGAGGCTATCGGTGTCGCCATATATTACCTCGATCCCTAGTTCACGAGCCTTATTTATCGTTTGAGTGATTATGCTTCTCCCTATGGCTGCTGTCGCCTCAGCAGCGGGTGGACAATAAAGATCGAATATTTCAGCTCCAAAGACGCCGTAAGAAGCATTTAAAATAACCTTTAACGCGCTCTGTATCACATTGTACCAGTTTCGCTGCTCGCTTGGAAGGGATTTGTCCTTGGCTTTAGGCTTATACCATTTAACCCTTAAGTCTCTCAGTGAGCCTATAAGCGCGCTTTCAAGCGCCCTATGTTTTCTACATATCCAGTGGGGTGTTTCAGGAACAATATTGTCTCTGCATTCCTCATGCGGGCATCTCACAGTTTGATAGCCTAAATTGTAAACCTTAATTATGGATGGATACAGGCTTTGAAAGTCCATTACGGCTACGTTGAAGTGCACTCCGGGAGTCGGCTTAACAACTATAGCGCCCATATACTTCTTACCTTTAATGATAGCTTTCGTCACCGTTGTCCCCCTGGCGCTAACTATGTCGTCGCTGTTTGGGATAAGGATGTTTCTCCTACGGTGCTCATAGTATATGAAGCTGCGAATCCACTTTGAAACGCCCTGCCTGCTCACGTCCTCCATGGGCATTCGGCTTATCCTAGTTAATGCCATTAGAAGCTTCATCACAAGATCATCGTTGTAGGAAGTGAGCTCCAGAGTTATTTCAGCATCGTTAAGACAGTACCTTGCGAGCTCGCCGTAGGAGATTTCGGATAGGGGCTTCGTCAACTCAATTTTAGATTTACCTAGCAGAGCTCGTGCAATCTCGTCTAGGGTTGCGTTGCGATATTTCTGTCCGAAAGCATATATTTGAATCGACCTGTTTAAGAAGAACCTGTAAAGATCAATGTGGACGCCGTACTTCAATAGGCAGGTCTTCTGGCTCCTATCTATTGGGACGTCACTCTTCGAGAACCCTAGATTCTTCGCTCTATGATAAAGGTAATTGAGGTCGAAGTCGTCTCCATTAAAGGTTATCACGAAAGGATAATCGTTTAATGCATTAAAGATCGACTGTATTAGATCCCTCTCCGAAGCGTAAAATTCTATTGAGACATCACTTGGAAGATTCATATCACCTTCTTCGATGCCAGCGCGTTTAAGAAGTAAAACCCTTTTACGCCCATCTGAATCAACTAGCGAAGCACATATTACCGGCTGAGAAGCCTCTTCCGGATCTGGAACACGCGTCGCAATAGGCGAATAAACCTCTATGTCAAGGGCCACGCGACGCATCTTTGTAGCAGGATACTCAAGAAGCCTAGCCCAATCTTCTATGTACGGTATAAGGTCGCCTTCAGCCTCCCTTAACAGACCCTCAGCTATCTTCTTAATGTTTTCTTCAGCCTCCTCATGCCTATATGGATGTAGTTCACCGTTTTCAATTTTATAGAGCATGCCCGGCTGAAGACCCCTATCGTAAATGTAGCATTGATAATATTTAATCGTGGCCTCCCAAACCTTAGCCTCCCTCAACCTTCCGAAAGTGGCCGCGTAGTCTTCCGGGATTATTTCTCTTAAGCAGCCCTTCGGTTTGCCGCCGATAGCAAGCGGGTCTTTTGCGACAACTCTGGTCACAGTGATTTTCCGGTCAAACAAAGCATCATATTTTTCAACCCTTTCTAAGTGATCAAAGCCCGGATGATTAACAACCCTCTCAAGCTTCTCAAGCTCCTCTACTGGAATGTTGGTTAGCAGATAGGGTTTATGGCCCGTATTATCGTACCAAAAGTATATTCGCTGTGAAGCCGGCTCATAGAGCTTTAGGTAGGCAACCCTCCTAGAACCATCATAGCCGGCTGAGACCAAGTATGAGGGCGGCAGATTTTTCGGCGCGAACCTTTCTTCTTCAGCATACTTCGGTAGCTCTTGAATAACCTCTTCCTCAAATTCCGCTTCTTCATCTAAATTTGACGCTAGCTCTCCGTTATCCTCCCGTTTTTCAGTCTTAAACACGCGGTAAAACTCGTCCAAACTTTTTTGCTGCTGCATCCTTAACCTATCCAAAAATATATGTGTGTTTTAGAGAATTTAAAATTTCTGAGCGCTGCTAAAAACATTTTTAAGCAATATAATGCCTTAGATATTTAGGTGCTGGTTTACTGGCTGATGACCAAATGTTGAATTGGATTAGTGTTATGCAGGATTTATTGTCTTCCGACCAAATCAACGCTTGGTTAAGAGAAATCGCGCTTCAATATGGTTATCTAGGAATATTTTTTGTATGCTTTATAGGGACATTATCAATCGTTGTCCCAATACCCTACACGATAATAATATTTACGCTTGGCAAATGGTTGGATCCGGTTCTATTGGCTTTTTCCGCCGGGATTGGAGCGGCCTTAGGTGAGTTCTCAGGCTACGTTATGGGTTACCTCGGCAGAGCAGTCATAAGTGATGAGAGGAAGAGGAAGATGGAGTATATGCTGAAGGTTTTTAATCGATATGGTCCCTTAGCGATCTTCGCCTTTTCCCTCACACCGCTTCCAGACGACCTGCTCTTTATACCTCTAGGGATAATGCGTTATAGCTTCGTTAAGGCTCTTATACCATGCTTAGCCGGAAAAATATTAATGAGCTTTATATTGGCTTTAGGCGGCCGCCTCTCAATAACCTTCATAGAGATGGTTTTCGGCGGAGGGGAAAACATTCTATTAACGATGCTGGTGACAACTGTTCTTCTAGCGCTGATAATCGTCGCCATGTTTAAGATAGACTGGGAGAAGCTTTTTCCATTGAACGGAGACTAAAGCGTTGAAGAATCGGGTCTCTGCCAGAAAAGATATACTTTTGTCTGCGCTAAAATGCCGCAAATCCAGCTAATCGACATATATCGGGTCTACGAAGCCCTCCAGCAGCTCGAAGACGAGGGTAAGATTGTAGGCCTACCCGGAGGCCGCTACGTCACCGTAAAAGCAGCCGTGAGAAGATGGCTAAAAGAGAACTTTGTTGAGATCGGGATACCCGACTATCTGGTTAGAGATATAGAGTGGACGATGAAGCTCAAGTCGAAGCGGCACTATTCCCTCGAAGCCTTCATCCTAGACGCCCTAAGAGAACACATTGCGAAGGTTAAGGAAATATATGAGGGATGCGGGAGTAGGTGGGAAACAATTATAAAATAGATAGCGGCGATAAGTCTTATAAGATACGGCTCCACTTTAACTTCAATTAAGAACTGTTCAGAAAAGAATTAGGGTGATAGCTTAAATTGAGCAATTCTGACTCACTTAGCAAGGTTGGATCCATATCCGGCATAATAGTGTTCTTCGTCGGGGTAGCTTTACTCGCCTTCACATTTTACAGCGGCCTAATCCTACTGCTCTACCCGGAAAGGCTGGCGGCGTTCGCGGAGCTGATCCCGGCGCCTAGGATCAACGGTCAAGGAGCGGGGGAACTTATGAGCGGCCTAGCAATAATAATCACACGCGTAGTCGCCTACATTATCCCAATACTGCTAATACTCGTGCTCGGCTACATCGCCTCAAAGATAGCCGCGCAGGGAATACAGATGTACAGAACTAGGCCGCCGGCCCCTTCAAAGGCCGCTGAAACCTAGAAAACCGAAAAACCATCAACAACCCTTTTTTATCCACCGTCTTAAGCCCATTAGGCCTAGAAACCCGGCTTAAGGGCCCGATAGGCTAACGCGAGATTCAGGTAACATATAAAAGCAAGTTGATGCAAAAACACTAGTTTCGTTAATAACTCGGCGGCCCGATGACTGTAATGGGGTTCCTGAAAAACTACCCAAGAGCATACTTTGAGATTTTAGCCGCCTCCTTCATGCTCATGATAAACATGAGCCTTGTTTCGGCTTTCCTCCCCATATTCGCCTACGAACTAGACCCTTCAGGCGTCATGGTTGGCCTAGTATCCTCCGTATGGTTCTTCTTCCGGGTTTTCCTAGAGATCCCGTCGGGAGTTTTATCCGACATTGTGGGCAGGCGCATCCTCCTAATACTGGGTTTAGCCGCATCCACTATCGGGGCAGCGCTCTGCTCACTAGCCAACAACATATATATTTTAATAGCTGGGAGAACCCTATGGGGCTTAGGGACAGGCCTATTCTTCATGAGCAGCTCAGCCATAATATTCGACATATTCCACTCGGGCAGGGGCACCGCCCTAGGAACCTTCCAATCAATAGAGTTCATAGGCAGCTTCATTGGAGCCCCGATAGGCAGCTTCATGGCGAGCATAACGGGTTACAGGCAAGTTTTCGCAGTATCCGCCATACTGGGCGCCGCATCGTTCACCATAGCCTACCTCTCCGAGGGCTTACGGCAGGTGGGCGCAAAAAGATTTGAAAGCAGAGGAAAACTGCTATCCATCAGAAAAGTTCTCCCCGGATTAAGGAACATGGGGCTCACATCAGTCTACATAGGCTCCTTCTCAAGAATGTTTGTCTGGACAGGCATAGCAGGCACCGTTTTCCCGCTCTTCCTAAACCTCCACCTAAACGTGCCTGTCGAGATTATAGGCGTAATCACCAGCATGAGAACGCTCGGCATAATAGCCTCCACAGCCATATCGGGCAGGCTCTCAGACAGGATAGGGAGAAAACCGGTAATCGCCGCCGGAATGCTGATAGAAGCCCTAAGCCTCTACACCTACACAAATGCGCCAGCTTCAAGCCTCATAATCTCCACAATATCTTTCGTGGAGGGTTTCGGGCGCGGCATGGTTCTAACATCCCTAATGGTTCTCCTATCCGACCTAGCTCCGCAATCCCTCAGGGGAAGCGCCATGGGAGTATACCGAACATTCATGGACGCCGGAGGACTCACCGGACCAATATTCTTCATGGTGATTTACGAGGCTTTCGGGCCGACCGCACCATTCGTCTCAGCCGCCATACTGGTGCTCGCAACCTCAGCCCTTATAGTAGCCGCTTAAACAGCCGGATGCTGAACTGCGGAAGTGCGAAAGGCCCCCTGCAACCTATATTTCAACCCGGATGAGGCGGCTGATATCATATTTTATGTTCATTATTGGCTCCACGTGAAACCTAACTTCGCCCTCTCTAAGCTCAACGTATATAAGCTTGCATTTAGGGTTCCTACACTCGAACTTTCCGGCGAGGCTACGCTTACGTAAAGGCTTACCGCATAGCGGACACCTAAACTTTAAGCTGCCGGATCCGCTCCTAAAATAGAGGCTTATCTTAGCCATGTTTTTCTCAATCCACTCTTCAAACATTTCCTAGGCTGCGCCCCGCGCCCCTTAAACCCTCCAAATAAAAGGATGGGTTCCAAAGTATATTAGATGATCTATTATTCAGAGCATTTCCAGAATAATATCGCCGTATAAGGCGGGCTCTTACACCCGGTTTTCAGCCGCTTATGCGCCTAAAATGTTCTTAAGGAAGTTATATGCATATTTAATTGAATAATATCTGGTTGCCGACAAGCATGAGGGTTATAGCTGACCTACATATACATAGCAGGTATAGTCGAGCCACAAGCACAAACATGAATATTCCTAAGATAGTTCGCTTCTCTCAGATTAAGGGCTTAACGCTCGTTGGAACAGGAGACTTCACGCATCCGAAATGGCTCCGCGAGCTTAAAGAGAACCTGGAGGACGCTTATGGGATAGGTCTCTACGAGCCCGTAAGCATGCCGGGAGCCCAAGTATGGTTCATGATCACAGGGGAGGTTTCAACGGTCTTCTCCTTCAACGGCGAGAGCAAAAAGGTTCACCACGTAATTTTAACGCCGAGCATAGAGGTCGCCGAGCAGATAAACGACCGCTTATCCAAGTACGGCGACCTAGAAGCCGACGGCAGACCAACTTTAAACATGTCTGCAGCCCAGCTCGTCGAGGAGGTCATCGAGGTCTCAGGCGACAACATAGTCTTTCCAGCGCACGCTTGGACGCCATGGTTCAGCGTCTTCGGGGCGTTCAGCGGATTCGATAGGATGGAGGACTGCTACCAAGACATGGTGAAGCACATATATGCCCTAGAGACCGGCCTATCGTCCAATCCGCCGATGAACTGGCGCCTAAGCGCCCTAGACAGGTTCACGCTTCTATCGAACAGCGACTCGCACTCCAGCTGGCCTTGGAGGATCGGCCGTGAAGCAAACCTCTTCGATGTTAAACGCTTAACATACCTAGACATAGTAGACTCCATAAGGAGGAAGGACGCTAACATCCTTAAGCTTACGATCGAAACCGACCCCGCGTACGGTAAATACCATTGGAGCGGGCACAGGGCCTGCGGCGTCTCCCTTCCACCTGAAGAAGCGATAAAAGCTGGGAATAAGTGTCCGGTATGCCATAAGAGGCTTACGAAGGGGGTTGAGCAACGCGTGGAGGAGCTGGCCGATAGGCCGTATGGCTTTAGGCCCCCCAACTCACCCGGATACATGCATCTCCTTCCATTATCGGAGGTTATATCGGCGGTTATAGGCGCAAACTCCCCAAGCTCCCAGAGGGTTTGGAGCATATATAATGCTTTAATATCTAGGTTCGGCAACGAGTACGCTGTTCTAATGGACGCTGGCTTCGATGAGATAGCGAGGGCAGCGAACCCGCTAATAGCTGAAGCCGTAGTGAGGGTTAGGGAGGGGAGGGTTAAAGTTATCCCGGGGTATGACGGCGTTTATGGGCAGATAATAATTTTCCCCGAGAAGGGTTTAGGTGTAGCGAGGGAAGCTGAAGGCGACGCTGAATCAGATAAGGCGGATAGAGAAGAGCCGAAGAAGAGAGGTGTCGAGGGCGCTAGGCAGAGGTCTCTCTCAGACTTCTTCTGAAAAATATGTTTAGGGCGATTAGAAAAAAGTGAGGGGAGTAGAAAACTACTTAATTCTTCGGAGAAGCGCTTGAGCCGTCAATATCATGGGATCCCATGTTTCAGAGAGGGGCGGCGCATAGCATGTCTCAGCCTTCGCAAGCTCTTTAACGCTCATCTCTTTAAGTATTGCGAAGGATAAGGCGTTTATCCTCTGAGCCACGCCTTCCCCGCCGACTATCTGGGCTCCAACAATCTTCTCGGTCTCCTTGTCGGCGATGAGCTTTATCCTCAGCGGCATGGCGCCCGGATAATACGATGCCCTAGTCTTACCGCTAAGCGTCATGGAAACAGTCTCTATACCGGCCCTCTTAGCGAAGGCCTCCGTTAAACCCACGGCGCCTATCTCTAAATCAAATAGTTTTGTGACGGCTGCCCCCAAGACGCCTGGAAATATGGCGTATCCGCCAGCGGCGTTTATCCCAGCGACCCTCGCTTGGCGGACGGCTGTTGTCCCCAGCTGGCATACTGTTGGGCGTTTAGTGATGAGGTTTATTGATTCAACGCAGTCCCCGCATGCGTAAACGTCTTTAACATTAGTCTCCATGCGCATGTTAACTTTAATCAGCTTTGTTTCTCCGAGCTCTATGCCGGCTTTCTGGGCTAACTCAACGTTTCCTCTAACGCCGGTCGCCACAACCACTATGTCGGCTTGAATCTGTTCGCCGGCTACAGCTACGCCGGTAACCTTCTCGCCGCCTAATATTTCTTCAACGGACTTCCCAGTAACTATCCTCAAATTATTCTTCTCCAGCTCCCTCTGAACGAAGTCGGCTACGTCCTTGTCAAGCATCGCTGGGAGAATCTGGGGCAGAAGCTCCACGACAGTTGTCTTTAAACCCCGCTCAACGAACGCGACGCCTAGCTCTAGGCCAATTAAGCCCGCCCCGATAACGACCGCCGACTTAGCCTCCTTAACCGCCTGATCAATCCTTTCTCCGTCGTCGATTGTTCTCAGCACGTAGACGCCCTGCTTCTCCCTGCCCTTAATAGGCGGCATAGCGGGCCTCGCGCCAGTAGCGATTATAAGGCTGTCGTATTGGAGTTTTTCTATGCTACCATCCTTATATTGGACTTCAACGGTTTTAGCGTTAACGTCGATGTTTGTGACGTTTGATTCAAGCCTCAGGTCCAACCTATTCATCTTAAAGTAGGATTGCGGGAAAACAATTAGGTCCTGGAAGCTCCTTATGTGTCCGCCTATGACGAAGGGCAGCCCGCATCGAGAGTATCCGGCGTAGCGCTCATTTGTAAGCAGAATTATCTCAGCCTCTCTATCGGTAAGCCTCGCGGCTGCAGCGGCGTCGCAGCCGGCTGCGTGAGCCCCGATAATAATTATTTTCCTAGCCATCTTGCCTTCAACTCTTCTTGGCGATTTCCCTATACCATTCAACAGCCTGCTCAAAGGTCATTAGCGCCTTAAGGTCTTCTTCAAGGTTTGCTGGCTCAATAATTATAAGCCAGCCTTCGCCGTATGGGTCTTCATTGATTAGCTCCGGCCTCTCGCTCACCCTATCGTTCACTTCGACAACTCTTCCGCTTAATGGGGAGACTAGGTCGGAGACGGCTTTAACGGATTCAATTGTCCCGAAGGGTTCCCCGCGCCTAACGTCTGCCCCGACGCCCGGTAGCTCAGCGAATACTATTTCACGCATCTGCTTCTGCGCATAGTCGGTTACGCCTATCCTAGCCCTACGATCCTCAATCTTAACCCACATCCACTCTCTAGAATAGTAGAGCCCCTCAAGAACCTCGTATCCTTCAACATTAACCATACTCCTTCACCTTAAACGAATATCTACGGGCTCTCTTAATTTAAAATTAACGTTAATATAATTGAAGAGGGCGCGGGCGAAGAATGGCTAAAGTAGCTTTTATTTCGGGGCCCATTCAGGGGATGGAGGGCAGGCAGAACTATAGGGATAGGATAAGAAGCATTCTAGCGAAGCATGGCTACGAGGTTATAGACCCGTGGCTCCGCGAAAAAATAGTTTATCGGGCTGGTCAGGCTCTTCCAAGGGACTTCATTAAAAGGGATCTTGAAGATATTGATAGATGCGATGTCTTAGTCGCCTATATGCCTAGGCTCTCCGCTGGAACATGCATGGAGCTGTTTTACGCCAAGCTTAAAGGTAAGAAGACCATTGTTGTCTGCAGGCTTAAAAATCCAAGCCCATGGATAATAGAGCACTCTGACGTAATCGTCAGAAACTTTAGAGATCTCGAGAGACTTTTAAGGGAGGGATGTTTCCCCTAGATCCCGCAGAGCGCTATGTTTGCTTTCTTACCCCCTCAGCCTTCTCAAGAAAATCTGATATTGAAGAGGCTTTAACGAGGCTCTTCACGACGATCGTCTTACCGCGTAACATGTCAAATAGCCTTTTAACCTCCCTATCCTCCAGCTTAGCGACATTTATGAAGATCATTGATGAAAAGTACTGTGCAAATAAATATGGATCCCTACGTATCACGAACGGTGCTTGCTCGGCGACAAGCCTGAAAGTTCCGGCATCCTCAACCTCGATAAACTCCTGAACCATTCTCCGGCACCCAAGATAAATCTACTGAGCCGAACAAGATAATAATGTTTTGCCTAGGCTTCCTGATCCATGATCTCCCTCAAATAGTCCCTTACAATCTCCTTTAATGATTCAACGCTGTTCACGGAGCTCAGCGTTCTTCCATCCTTAATTACGCGCTTTACATCCTTGGGGTCAGCGTAGGGTAAACCGTCAATCCACTTAACGTTTAGCTCGCCGGCTGGGATTACCGGTATATAATGTTTCTCAAAGATCTCTAGAGCCTGATGAGACATGGCCCCGTTAATAATGACCGCTTTAACCCCCCTCTTAGCTAGGTTTTCAGCGGTTGATGAACCCCCACCGCTCGGATCCATTATGAAGACCACGTCTCCCGCCCTGACATTATATATCTTGAAGGCTTTATCAAGTCCCTCTCTAGTGAACGATTCAATCGGCTTTAGCAGGATTAGCCCCTCCCTAGATTCTGAGCCGCTTAAAGATTGTAGCCTACTAAGCATCTGCCTATACGCTTCTATCTGGGCTTCCTGCTCTGAAACCTTATCCCTGAGAACCCTTATCTCCTCATGGAGCTTCCTGAACTCGCGCTCCCGCCTTATCTGGAGAATCTGCTCGCTACGAGTTTTCTCTAAAGCCTCCCTTAAGCTCTCGATCTCAGCCTCTAAAGCCTTCACTTTAAGCTGAAGCTCCCTGTTCGCCTCCCTCAGAATCCTATTCCTCTCCCTCTCCAGCATAAGCCTCTGCGTGAGGTTCTCTATGATCTCCTTCATCTTCTCCTCGCTTGTTAAGGCGGCTCCGATCACAGGGCTCTTCTCAACCCTTCGCTCCCTAAGAAACTTTATCGCCCTAGAAATGCTGTAGCCTCTAGCGACAAGATCCTTAACATCGTTCGGGGAGACTTCTCCGCCAGCATCCTTCAGCTTAGCGTCAACCTGATCAAACTTGCTCTTATAATGCTGATAAGCCTTTATCGCTGCGGCTAAAGCGTCAACCTCATGGGCGTTCTCCGCCTTAACATTATATCGCTCAGCGTAAAGCCGCGTTAACCGATGCTTCTCCTCGATGCTCATTGAAAACGCGGGCTCAAACAACACGGCGTTAAGCTTTCTAGCGAGATTCTCAA
This sequence comes from Candidatus Bathyarchaeia archaeon, assembly GCA_038882715.1. Classification (NCBI taxonomy): domain Archaea; kingdom Thermoproteati; phylum Candidatus Bathyarchaeota; class Bathyarchaeia (SeqCode); species Bathyarchaeia archaeon. The sequence continues at coordinate 42,058 of JAVZNR010000003.1, read as the reverse complement.
GAAGGCTTGGGGCCGGGGAAACATCGCTCGAAATAATTGTGGGCTCGCCGAAACCTATTATCCTCTCAATTATTTTAGACATGGACCAGCCTCTATGGCTCTCTATTAGGATCGGCTCACCGTTAAGCGATAGAATAGCTAGCCCGCAATTTAACCCCGGGTCAACCCCAACAATAAGCTTCCTTTCAGAGACTGGCATACTAATTAATACCTTAAACATAAATTATACTTAAACGTTTAAGCCGACCGGGAAGACAGAAGGTGGGTTCAAAGGGTCTTCACGTAGTCTAGGGCTTCCTGCAGCCCTTTAATCACACCGAATTTTCTCCTAAAAAATTTAATAATGTTCCAGACGTCTCTTTTCAGTAGGACCTCGGCGTTCGGGTGGCTCGCCCTGACGAATTGGGGCCAATCAATTATCAGCACGCGGTTTAGCGGGGTTAAGATCACGTTGAACTCGCTTAGGTCTCCATGTATAACCCCTGATTTAAGGTAAGCTAACCTCACGTTCTCTAGGATTTCATCTAAAACGGCTTCGGGGTTAGGTATATCCTTAAGCCTGAATAGGCATTCGCCCTCTATCATACCCATGACGACAACATGCCTATTATGCCCAATCGGCTTTGGGACAGATACGCCGCATGGGTAAACAAGCCTCAGGGCTTCAATCTCCCTCTCAGCAGCCAAACGCGACTGATAGAGCCATGAAACATGCCTTCTATCTAGCAGGTAGTCCCTAAACCTTCTAGTTTGCCGGAAGCTCACCCTGCCTAAGCGGTGGAATTTCACGGCTACCCTCTCACCGCCCCCAGTTAAAGCATCGTAGACGTCTGACTCTTTACCCACGCCTAAAGGTTTACCGATAGACTCTATGACGCCCGCCTTCACCAGCGCGTTTAAAGCCAAGCAGTCGTATCCAGCCGTGCTCAGAGCGTAGCCAATGTAGGGGCCGACCCAACGGTGAATCAGACCTAAACCATTTAGCTTCTCAAGCCTATACTTGATCTCCTTCTCGGCTAAACCGCTCATCCTCAAAATATCTTTTTCAGGCACATATTTATGGCGGCTCATGTCAACCTCTATCTTCGCTAGAATCTTTATGTCCTCAGCCTCAAGCTGGCGTAACGCCCCCACGGCGATATCGATTGAAGACATAGACAATGGAATAGACTTAGCTCAGGCATTTAACCTTTAACATAGACTAAAAAGAAAATAATATTGACATTTATGGGCAGCAATCCTTTATCTAGCGGTCCTCCTTTTAATAACCATGATCGCGGATGCCGCCAGCATTAGGGCGATCAATGGGGTTGCGCTGTCGATTTCAGGTATTATTAGGCCGCTGAAAGTTAAGGTAAGTTTCTCTACAGGTGAGAGGCTATCTCCAAAAGAGAAGAAAACATGCAACCGCTGAGGCGGCTCCAGCCAGTCCGATGGAACCATATACCAGCCCCTAGACATGGGGTAGGCAAGGCTTTCGCTGGAGAAGAGGACAGCCGCGCCTGGCTCAGAGGTTACATAAGAAACCGTTTCATTAGAGAGTATTACGAAGTCCACGATTGAAGAAGTACCCCAGTATAAGGGTGACACGTACTTTGAGGGGGCAAGCGACTCAACATTTAGTAGCCTCAGAAAGTCTATTTTATGCGGTCCAGCCCCAACCGGCACGCTGGTATAGTATCCTACGGCCATGAGATATACCAGTTCACCCGTCTCCTCGCTCCTATCGGCAATAATCTCGATGAAGGCGTTCTCCTCACCGCTAATTGGGATGAATGTGAGTGAGAATCCCCCCTAAATCTTGGGCTAAGCATCTATCCATAAGCCAGCTTAGGTATCCTGTTAAGTCGCCCTTACCTAGACCAGCATAAGTTACAACGCAGTGCCCTTCAATTATTTCGGTGGAGCTCCATGTGAAAGCCTCTTCAAAAGCCTCTTCCATGGTTCCTTTCACGGAGTCCGCGAGTAATCTCGACGCTTCAGTATCAGTGTTGTTGAAGGCGAACACTAGTCTCGAGAAAGTTCTGGTAAAGACGACTATTATGCTAACCACGCTGGCGAGCTCACTTTTACCCATATCTACTTTGGGTGGGAAATGCACTAACGATATATCGTTAGAGACCACCATGCTTAAAACCTGGAGCTCGGCGGTTGTGCAGTTAAGAGATACACTGATCCTCTCTACGAAAACCGCTGAAAAATCTTCGTTCACGTTAGCAGCGTTAACCGATAAAGATTCTCTGGGCGCTAGCCCAAAGGCGATGAGCAATATTAGAAATATTATGGCCTCTTTAAATCTATGTTTCATCTTTTAACGCCACAGAAATATTTGTTTAGGATTAACTTAATAAGCCTTTAACGCCTACTGCCGCCCTGCCTTAATTCTAAGAAGTATGGCTTTCAGCCAATAAAGATGAGGTTAAGAGAGGTTTCACAAAACCTCTATCTAAGAAATATAGGATACTGTTCTTTAAGAAGATTTATATCTGTAAAAATATAGCTATTAATGAGTCTTCAATGCTGAAGGTAGTTGGATGAAAAAGTCTGCGAGATCCGAGAAGATGGGTTATGGTTTAGGCGCGCTCTTCGTTTTCGCCATATCTCTGGGCGTGGCGGCGATAATTTATGGTGGAGGCCTTCTCGCATTTGACCCATTAAATTTAATTGCATTTATCATCAGCCCCCTTGGGGCCTATACGCTTATCTACGCTTTAAAGGCGCGGGGAGACTACTTATATTATTTGAGTTGGGGGCTGATAATGTTTATCGTAGGCTTATCCTTCGCCCTTTACAGGCTTATAAATGTGATAGTGTTGTTTGGCTTACTGCTTATTCTTCTCGCATCAATAGGTTTGCTTGAATATTGGAGGAGAAAAGGATGAGCGAAGAGAAGAAGCCGGAAAAATTGGAGAAGGTTCGTGGAGAGATGGGGCTGCTGGAGAGAATAGCCGGCTACATTCCCGGGTATCGGGGATATAAGGAGAAAGAGCTGCGTAGGGAAAGCGACAGACTCGTTAGGATGGAGATCGTTAATAGGCTTAAGATGGCTAAGGATACTGTGAGAAGAAGCCTAGCTAACCCCATTATAGCGCAGAAAATTTCCAGCGAAGATGCCTGGAGGTTTGATGCACTTATGTCCCGCCTCGACAGGGTAATACAGCGTATAGATAGGGCTGTTGCCGGATACGCTGGGATGTTTGACGCTGTTAAAGTTAGGGAGGATAAGCTTGACATGGTTATTCAACATGATTTAAGTTTAATAGAAAAGGCTGAGGCAGTTAAGGCGGGCGCTGAATCCCTAGTTAGAGCCGAGCCCGGAAGAGAAGAGTGGAGGAGACTTATGAATGAATTAATATCGAGAGCCGAGGAGCTGGACGCATTAATTGATAGAAGAGTTCAAATTCTCAGGGGGATGGTGGGTTAAATGCCTAAGGTTATTGAGTGGGTTGGCGCGAGAGAAAGCGACATAGTCTGGAGGTATCCTAGTGAGGAGATCGCTTGGGGAGACAACCTGATTGTTCACGAGTACGAGGCAGCCGTCTTCCTCAGAGATGGTAAAGCGTACGATGTCTTTAGGGCTGGTAGACATGTCCTGACAACAGCGAACTTACCGTTGCTCACAAAAGTGTTATCAGTTATATCTGGGTTCGATAAAGTTCCATTCAGAGCAACAGTAATATTTGTCTCGCTGAAGCAGTTTCAGGGGAGATTCGGCGCCCAGGGCCAAACTAAGGAGCTGGCTCCCCTAAAGTTTTATGGCAGCTTCTGGTTTAGGATTGAGGAGCCCAACCTCTTCGTGAACGAGGTTGTTGGCGGGCAGGGAGCATACACCACAAGCAGCCTCCAAGATTTTCTTAGAGGATACTTCAATGAGAGATTAATCGACACATTAAGCCAATACTCGCTAACCGAAGTCTACGGAAAACTCGACGAAACCAGCTTCTTGGCGAAGAACGCCCTCTACGACGCCTTTAAGAGGATTGGGCTGGAGCTAATCGACGTGAAGTTTGAGGGAATCGACACTACACCTGAGTGGAGGGACAGAATATTCTTCCTTAGAACTGGGGTTTCAGCCAACGAGGTCCTAAGGATGCAGACGGTTCAGAAGACAGCTGAAAGTCTATCGAAAAGCCCCGGCGCAGCCGTAGGCGCAGGCGTGGTGGTGATTCCGCCGTTATTCCAGCCGCCAGCAGCCCCAGCTGCACCAGCACAGCAATTCATATTATGTCCAAAATGCGGCTTCCAGAACCCGTCAACAGCGAAGTTCTGCAGCAATTGCGGCGCACCCCTACAGGCGGCTGCAGCCGGTTTAACATGCCCGAAATGCGGAACAGCGAACCCGGCGGGTGCGAAATTCTGCATAAATTGCGGCTCACTGCTGCAATCTTCAGTTAAATGCCCGAAGTGTGGAAGCGAGGTTCAGCCGGGGGCAAAGTTCTGCCAAAATTGTGGGGAGAAGCTGGCTTAATAGATCTAAGCAATGATAACGAGTAACCTGACGGACGATTCGGGCGCAGCGCCAATTCCCTAGATCTTTTTATTCTGTAAGGTCTAGGGAAGTTAGACTACGCTGTTCTTCTAGCGCCGCAGTGGGGGCATACTGTATCCGTTTGCGGGAAGAGCGTCCCGCAGTATTTGCATGGAACCATAACTACTTCGCGGATAACTTCCCTCTCCTTTATAACTGGGGCGGCTGTCGGCTGGGCGACTTGAACCTCAAGAGTTGGGCTAACGGCATCCGGCCTGCCTTTAACCGCCACGACGCCCTTAATTGTCCACATAACCCTTCTATCTATCCCCTTAGAGGTTGGCTTCATTGTGATCGGGATCGGGATGCTGAAGGGAAAGCTGCCTGAAAAACCCTTTGAAATATGTATGGGCCCGCTGAGGCTTGGTTTTGCGGAGTATAGCGTGGCGGACTCCCAAACCTCCCTAATAACCTCCCTCTTCAGGGCTTGGTCGTAGAACCGTTTCTGAACCTTAGCCGACTCAACACACTGTATCTCGCATCTAATGTCTTCGGCGTCAAAATCCTCGTCAGAAGACACTATCAATTCTCCTTTAAGATCGCCGCCAAGAGAGAAGACGTCCCCGCTAAGATTTAATTTTAAATTGACTTTTGGGGGCGTAACCTTCTCAGCCATCTTCTTCAGGAACGACAATAGTGATCCTCCAACACTCTCTAAAACTGTAAAATGTTAAAACTTAAAATATTTGCGCCCTAGGGGTTGATGAGCGCTTTTCTCTTTTTTGATAGTTTAAATCTTTGTTCTGATTGAGGCGGCGTTCAAACCTTTTTTTGGGCGGTACACGTTGATTTCCTACGAAAAATATCCTTTTTATGTGAGGGCGATTATTCTGGCGGAGGGGGCGGAGGTGGAGGAGGCGGCGGTGGCGGTGGAGGTGGAGGAGGTCTTAACGAGATGTAGAAGTATGCTGCTGAAACGGTGAAGATGGCGTTTAACAGCCAGCTTACTATTGCCCCTATATATGATCCGACTATTGGGATTAGCGAGAAAACATACGAGAACGCTGCGCCTACAATTATTACGAGGATAATGAAGACCACGACTTCACCCACATTACTTAACACGAAATTAAAGGCTCTCTTCACGCTTTCAACAGCGTCTAATTCCTCAATTATAGCTATGACGACTATGAACATGGCTATTGGAAGCAATATCACGGTTATGCTGAATAAAGCCGCAATCACAGCAGTGACGATCAACGTGCCGATTCTGCTAACTACAAGGTTCAGGCTCTTGCGTAAATCTATCGGCCGACCGTTAAGGACGTCGTTAACCATATCTATGAGCATGCAGGCGGCCACGAAGCCTAAAATCGCGGCGACGAATGAGCCGAACATGAGTATGAATGGGTTCGGCGCCTCGATAAAATAGTATCTTATGGGGAACAATTGGGCGAGCGCGGAGAAAAACCATTGCACGATAATTGGGGCGGCGAAGGGGGCCAGCAGCATAGGGTTCTTCATTGAGATATCTAAGCCTTTAGAAATGGATTCTATTGATTTCGACATGCTCTACTTTTATGGTCTTCCAACCTTATTAATTTATCGCTGCCCAACAAAGCTTAAATTAACTATGCTTCAAAATAATAGATCTTGAGGCTGATTGGAGAGATCCATATGGCGCAGGCGAGAGAGAGAAGCGTGACGAGAGAGCGTTTAATCGGCATGCAGGTCATAGATGGGGACGGCTATCTAGTGGGGACTGTTAGGGATATAAGCTTCACTATCGGAAGAATGGGCATATCGCTATACGTGGAGGGGAAAGACGGCTCAACAAGAGAGGTGCCTTGGGAGGAAGTGCAATCCGTAGGAGACTTCGTCCTCTTGAAACCGCGGCCAGCGCAGGTTTTAGAGGCGCAGCAGCCCCAGCAACAACAGGTTCAGCAAGTGCAGCAGGTACAGCCACAACAGGCGCAGGCGCCGGTCTGCCCAACCTGCAAAGGCCCGCTTACGTGGATACCCCAATATCAGAGATGGTACTGCTATAAATGCAGGAAGTACGCTTAATCGATCAAAAGATAAAAGATATAATGCGTATATCTGCTGCTAGACTTTAAACTCGCCCGCAAACCTAACATGAAGGCTTTAAGATTAGGCTACCTGCTAAATGCTCTCCCAAACTAAGTTTTTCTTGAGGTTTATGGAGGTGTCGATTTGAATGTGAGGAGGAGGGTGATGACCGTTTACCGCGGCGGGGAACCCGATAGAATACCATGGTTAATTTATGATGGGTTGCTTCCTAGGGGCTACTTTGAGCGCAGGCTTAGGAATATGGGTTTAGGCTTAAAGGTCTCAGCTCCGGTTTGGAGGGCTGAGATGCCTCATGTCCGCGTTGAGACGAGGAGTCTAGGCAACATCGTATATACGAGCTTCCATACCCCTGTTGGCAGCGTTTCGATGAAGCAGAGAATCGGTTTACAGGAGGGCGCAGGCTCATCTTGGATCGTAGAGCATCCGATTAAGGGCTTGGCGGACTTTGAGGTTGTTGAGTTTATAGCTGAGGATACGCGGTATGTTCCCGACTATAAGCCTTTCCTAGACGCTGAGCGTAATCTAGGCGATGATGGAATAGTGTTCGTTTGGGCTGGGCGCTCGCCGATTCAAGAGCTTCAAATCGAGCTTATGGGGTATGAGATGTTCGCTGTTGCGCTCCACAGGTATCCTAAAGAGTTTGAGAGGCTTCTGAGGGCTTTAGAGAAGAGGGCTGACGAGCGCTATAAGATAATAGCGGAGTCCCCGGCTGAAGTTGTGAATGGAACAGATAACATAAATAGCGTGATAGTGAGCCCGAAACTCTATGAGAAATACGTTATGCCATTCTACAGTAGGCAGCATAGGCTTCTACGCAAGCATGACAAGATCTTAGAGGATCACATGGATGGGAAGCTTAAGGCTCTAAAAGACTTGGTTGCGAAAACGGATCTAGACGCTGTTGAAGCGTTTACGCCTCCACCCATGGGCGACCTGCCGCTGAAGGAGGCTAGAGAGGCATGGGATGGGAAAATCGTAAGCCTCAACATTCCTGAATCAATCTTCCTGGAGAGCCCCAGCAGAGTCAAAGAATACGTTTTAAGTCTCTTGAGGGAGGCTGCTCCCGGCGACCGCTTCATGCTATCGATCACAGAGGATATACCGGCGGGATATAGGGAGAAGGGGCTGCTGGCGGCCACAAGCGTTTGGAGGAAACATGGCAGATACCCGGTTAAAATATATTCTGAAACCGGCGGATATTAAGCTGTGAGGCTATGGGAGGCAGCGTTTTGAGATCCTATTTAAGCGAGGTAGATTTTGAAGCCATAAAACAGCGCTTCGACGCCTTCTGGGACAGGGAGATTCTGGATCGGCCTTTAATCCACATAACCGCCCCTAGAAAACCTGAGCGGAGCGTAACGCTGCCGGCTGTTAAAACAGTTGAGGAGAAGTGGACGAACATAGATTACGTGTTGAAGAAGGTTGAACTCTACTTTGAGAGCACAGCTTTTCTAGGCGACGCTATACCAGCCTACTGGCCGAACCTAGGCCCCAATCAGCTCACGGCTTTCCTCGGCGGCGACCTCATATTCCTAGATGAGCATACTTCATGGGTTAAGCCCTTCCTAAATAGTTTGGAGGGCTTCGAGCCCTCCCTGAACGAATCTAACAGGTGGTGGAGGGCAATGAATAATATAATGGATGCTGTCTGCGAGGCCGCTGAAGGAAACTTTCTCGTAGGCATACCGGACCTTCATTATGGCGGAGACTCTTTAGCAGCCATGATGGGTACGCGGAACCTTGTGAGGGCGCTTTACACCCATCCGGAAGAGGTTAAAAGAGTTATTGGGAGGCTGACTGAAATATGCATCGAGGTGTTTGAAGCCTTTTACCGGAAGATTTCACGCGTCCAGAAGGGTTCAATAAGCTGGATACCAGCCTACTCCAGAGGAAAATTCTTCCCTCTACAAGACGATTTTTCTGGGCTGGTCTCCCCAAAAATGTTTAGAGAGTTTTTCCTAGAGGAGCAGGTAGCCTTGTCTAGGCATCTTGACAACTCGATATTCCATTTGGATGGACCTATGGCTCTGGGCAACTTGGACATACTTCTAGAGGTGGACTCGATAGATGGGATACAGTGGGTTCCGGGGGCAGGCTCGCCGCCGGCATCCAAGTGGATACATGTATGCCGGAAGATACTGGATTCGGGGAAGTGCCTCCATATAAGCTGCGAGCCATGGGAAGTAAGAATCCTATTAGAGGAGCTTAAGCATGGGGGATTATTCCTGCAAACATGGTGTAGCGATGTGGAGGAAGCGTATAGGGTTCTGAGGCTGGTGGAGAAGTATGGCGCTAGGTAAGAAGGGTTCACAAAACCCTTTTATGCTGAGTTGACCTGAATATTATTTGCTAAAGAGTTAAGTGTGGCTGCGTTAAGGTTGGGCGTGTCATTAACCCCTAACGAGAAGTTCTTCATTATCCAGAAGGGTGAGATCCCAAACGTAAATATTGAGGAATGGCGCCTTACAGTGGACGGATACGTTGAGAAGCCGCTCTCCCTCTCATACGACGAGATAAGGGCTTTGCCGCAGACCAGATTAATTGAGGTTCTGGAATGCTACGACAACATGCCCGGCGGCTCCCTGATAGGGGTCGCCGAATGGGAAGGCGTCCTCGTGAGGCGGCTGCTCGATATAGCTCGGCCTAAAGACGGCGCCTCAACCCTACTCTTCCACTCCCTAGACGGCTACTCCACTAACCACAAGATGGATTATGTTAGGAAGATGTGCGTTATGCTCGCCCTAAAAATGAACGGCGCAACCCTACTGATCGAACACGGCTATCCGGCTAGGCTCGTCGCCCCCGGAATGTATGGTTACAAGTGGGCTAAATGGGTTTACAGAGTGGAGGTTTTAAAGGACGAGAAGCTCGGATACTGGGAGAGGAGGGGCTATCCCTCTGAGCCCTTTAGGGGTTTACAAGAATAGCTGGGAGGCCATTAAGAAAAAATGCTTGGTGATTAAAGGGGGTTCAGCCGCTCTCACCTCTGGAATTGTGGAAGGAAATCCTTATGCGCCTCAATGTAGTCGTCCAGCATCCTTTTAGCCACGCTCAGCGTCGGAACCATGGGGTCTAGGGACAATGCCTGCAGCGCAATCTCCCTGTCTCCGGTTAAGGCCGCTTCAACCGTGAGCTCCTGCTGCGCCACTCTGTGCTGCAGTATCGCCTCTATGCTTTTCGGCAACCTTCCAACTTTTAGGCCCCTGAAACCGAATGGGCCAACTACGGCTGGGATCTCAACTATGGCTTCATCCGGCAGCCCATCTATGCATCCGTCATTAGGTATATTAACGCCCTCAAAGAACTGAACTCTGCCGCTTAAAATTATCTCCATGAGTTCATATACGAATGAGTGCTCGGTTACACCCATCCTTTTCTCAACCAGCTCCTTTATGGGGTATTTCCCCTCAGCCCAGCCTAAAACCATGTCCCAAACCCTGCTCCGCCACTCTTCGCTGTAAATCGTGTCTCCCGGAAAGAGCTTAAGCCCGTATTTCGCTCCATAATCTGTTTCTGGGCGCAGGAAGTATGGGAAGAACTCAGCCACGTGAGCGTCGCCTTGAACCGGATATAGGCCGAAGGTCTCCATGAGCTCGACGGAAACATGCGCGTTGAAGGGCTTACCATGTTTAAGGGCTTCGTCCCTCATAATCCTCATCTTCTGCTTAAACTCCGGGTAAACATTCTTCCCATCCACATACGCCTCTAGAATCCACGTCAAATGGTTGACCCCAGCCGAAATGAATCTGACGTCTTCAGGCCTGCATCCTAAAACCCTCGATAGGATGTGGCGCGGCCCCCTAACACCCGTACATAAGCCCACAATATCAACTTTAGTCGTTTTTCTAACAGCCCTACATATAGTGGTTAAGGGGTTCGACTCGTTGAAAACTATTGCCTTGGGGCATATTTTTTCAATGTCCCTGCATATCTCCACGATAGGCGGTATATGTCTAAGGGCCCTCGAGAAGCCGGCCGGGCCAACTGTGTCCGCTACAGTGTGATATACGCCGTATTTCTCAGCAACCTTAACATCGGTCTCTATGCCCTTAACCCCGCCGACAGCGATAGTTATAACGACGAAGTCGGCGTTTCTCAGGAGCTCTCTTCTATCAGCGCTGGCTTCAACACTGATTTCGGCGCGCGTCTCATCGATAACCCTCGAAGCTATCTTCTCCATCACCCTGAGCTTCTCTTCATCTATATCCACAAGCCCTATCTCTATACCCTTAAACACATCTGAAGTGGCCATCTCAGCTAAAAGCTCCGGCGTGAAAGCCAAACTGCCGGCGCCAATAACGACGAGCTTCAATCCTCCACTCTCCACCGCCGCCCTATAAGTCGCTTGATCACTTGAATAGGCGCGTTATATCTATTAGGCGGGTTAAGGCTGGCGCTAAGGATCTCGTCATAACGTCTTCGGCTACACCCCTATTGTTCGCCGGATCATACATCGCCTCCACAAGCCTATCGAAATCTAAACTGTTTATTCTCTCGCATGCAGCCCTCAAAGCGTTAACGTTTAATGCTATGGCGACTTCGACAGGCATCCTCTCAGGGTTTATGTCTATCCCGAAGCGCCCCTCATAGCCATACATTTTCAGCACTAGCAGCGCCGCGTACATTTGATCCAAGCCGAGCACACCGACGTTTAAGTCTTGATCATAGTTTCCTAGAGGCTGACTGTTCCAGTGAGTGTGCGCAAGCCTCCCCTCACGCATAATTGAGGCAAAAGCGTAGGCTAGCTCCTCATGCCCCATCAAGACATGGCCAACCTCTGGATTCAATCCCACAAGCGCGTGGCCTTCAGATAGAAGCCTCCTATTCTCCTCGGATTTCAGCAGAGACTCAACATTTCTAGCCATTAAAATGCCGTTAGCGGTGTTCCTATAAATATTGTTTCCGCGAGGCTCGTAGGGTTTAGGCTCTATAGCAACCCTAACGCCCGGAACAGCGTCCATGGCTTCGGCGAGACCGGTCTCAAAGTTATCCCACATTGAGTAAAACTCTGTTCCTATGGGGTTCTCATAGCCGTCTATACCGGGCCAAACAACAACGAAATCCGCGTCTATCTCTTTGGCCAGCCTCAAGGTCTCTATTGTCCGCTGTAATGCTATCCTCCTAACTTTCGGATCAGGGTTCGATAGAGACCCAAACTCGAAGACCCTATCATAGAATAATCCCGGAACAACGGTTATCAGCCTCACACCGGTCTCCTTCTGGAGGCTCCTATATTCGTCCAGCAGATCGTAGTTGACCTCATTTGGGTAATGGGCCTCTAAACCGAATGTTGAGTCGATAACCCCTTTATCGTACATTACGGCGACTTTCCTAAGCACATCGTGGATTGAACCCCTCTCTACGTAGGGTTCATGAAACCTTCCGCCGCCCGGATAGAAGTACCAGACGCCGATTGAAAACTTGGGTTCTAAACGGAAGCTCTTTAGATGCTTAAGCATCTCCTCTTTACTTCTTCTAATCTTCTGTTTGCGTAGATCCATGAAAACCATAAATGACACCAGAAAATAATTATGGGCGCATAGCGTAAAACGTTTTCGTTAATAAGCTAGGCGGCTAAATGTTGCGGCGCTACACTTTTATATAAGCTTACCTCTTTGAGTAAATGACGGTGGAATTTAATTTGGGGCTAACGTCATTTATAAAGGCTAGCGCAAGACTGCTCAAGCTCGCTAGGAAACCTGATAGGGATGAGCTTTGGCTCTCCATAAAACTGTGTTTTCTAGGAGTAGCCATAGTTGGATCAATAGGCTTCGCAGTATACATGCTCGCCTCCTTCATTAGGGCAAGCGTCCAGCTACTCAGCCTATACTGGTATCTGGTGGGTGGCTGAAATGGGTGCTGAGGAATCAAGATTCTTTGCCGTAAGCACGACTGTCGGCCAAGAGAGGAACGTCGCCATGATCATAATGGGCCGCGTTGAAACAAACAATATTCCAGTTAAGGCCATACTTGTACCTGAAAACCTTAAGGGTTACGTATTTATTGAGGCTGACGGTCCCCACTGGGTTGAGAGGGCCACAGCCAACATAAAGCATGTTAAATCAAGGGTTTCAGGCGCCCTGCCCTTCTCGGAAATTGAGAAATATGTTGTGGTAAAATCAGTTATCGATGAGCTCGATGTTGACGATATCGTTGAGGTTATAAGCGGGCCGTTTAGGGGCATGAGAGCTAAGATAACTGACATAGATAAAAGTAAGGGTGAGATAACCATAGAGTTATTGGAGGCAACATTCACGTTGCCAGTTACTGTTCACGCAGACTATGTGAGACTAGTTTCAAAGGGGAAGTGAGAAGAATGCCGGCTGAGAAAAGAATTGTTGAGCTAGTTGTGAGCGGCGGGCAGGCGACAGCAGGCCCACCTATAGGCCCGGCCATCGGGCCTCTAGGCGTAAACGTTGTCGCCGTGGTGAACAAGATTAACGAATTGACTAAGGAATACTCTGGGATGAAGGTTCCGGTCAAAGTGATCGTTGACCCGGAGACGAAGACCTTTGAGGTTGAGGTTGGCATACCGACCACCTCAGCCCTAATTATTAAGGAGGCTAGCATAGCGAAGGGCTCTGGGAAACCTAACGCCGAGAAAGTTGGCAACCTATCAATGGAGCAGGTCATAAAGATCGCTAAGATAAAGCGGAGCAATCTCTTGGCTAAGACTTTAAAGGCGGCTGTTAAAGAGATTATCGGCAGCTGTGTTAGCATGGGTGTTACAGTTGATGGTAAGGATCCTAAAACGGTTCTGAGAGAGATCGATGAAGGAAAATATGATGATGCAATTAAAAGCGCTGAGGAGACAAAACAATAACATTTTTATCCTTCAAACATCCACGTAATTCTTACATTATTGGGGTTGAGCCTGAAAATGCCCGTGGAAAGAAGCAGTCTGGTTGAAGCAATAAGGGAGCTGAGGGCTAAAACTCCGAAGAAAAACTTTAAGCAATCCATAGAGCTCATCATAAATCTCCGGGATGTCGACGTAAGTAAAGCCGAGAACAGGATACAGGAGACTATCGAGCTGCCACACCAAATAGGGAAAAAAGTTAACGTATGCGTCTTCGCCTCCGGCGACGCTGCTTTAAGGGCTAGGAGAGCCGGCGCAGACATGGTTCTGGAGAGGGAGGAGATTGAAAGCCTCATGGGCGATAAGAAGAGGCAGAGGCAGATAGCCAAACAATCCGACTCCTTCATTGCGACGGCGCCGTTAATGCCTCTAGTCGGCAGAGTTTTCGGCGCGATACTCGGCCCTAGGGGTAAAATGCCTACGCCCGTGCCCCCAACGGTGGACATAGAGCGCGAGGTTGAGCGGCACAGGAGATTGGTTATGGTTAGAACTAGGGGTCAACCTGTCTTGAGCTGCAGGGTTGGAACAGAGGATATGAGCGATGATGAGTTAATCGATAATATTGAGGCGGTTTTAAGTAGGATTGAGGGAAAACTTAAAAGGGGAATCAAGAATATAGCCTCAATCTACGTTAAAGCGACTATGGGCCCCCCGATTAAGGTTAAGATCGAGGAGGATTAATGTTGCTGGTTCAAGCCCGCAGGACGCTACTAGACAAGTCTGAGAAGATTAGGGAGATAAAAGATTTAGCGGCAAGCTACCGCACTATAGGTATCGCAGGCCTACATAAGGTCAGGGCTCAGCAGCTGCAGGAGATAAGGCGTAAGCTTGAGGGCATAGCTAAACTAAAGGTTTACAAGAACACTCTGGTTGAACGCGCATTTAGAGAACTGGGGTACGCCAACGTAGATGAGCTAAAGAAATATATGCAGGGTTCAAACGTCTACATATTCACGAACCATAACCCATTTAAGCTGGCGCTACTCCTAGAGAGAAGCAAGGTTAAGGTGCCAGCTAAGGCCGGAGACATAGCGACCGAAGACATAGTTGTTCCGGCGGGCAACACCGGTCTACCGCCCGGGCCGATAATCAGCCAGCTGAACGCCGTCGGCATACCGACGCGCATCGAGAGCGGGAGCGTATGGGTCAGCAAGGACACTGTTGTGGCTAGGAAGGGTGAGGTTATAAACGAGAGCCTTGCGGCAGCCCTCTCGAAGCTCGGCCTCAAACCGATAGAGCTCGGCCTATCGCTTAAAGCCATATATGATGAGGGATTTGTGCTCTCAGAGAACGATTTAAAGCTCAACTTTGAGGATTACAAAAAGAGCATTGGGGAAGCCCACGCATACGCTATAAACCTAGCACTCAATGCCGTATATCCTATGCCGGAAACAATAACTTTTCTGCTGCATAGAGCCGTCTTTGAAGCTAGGAACCTAGCCCTAAACGCAGGGGTCTTCCTACCGGAGACCCTGCCAGAACTACTCTTAAGAGCGCATATGGAGGCTCTAGCCCTAGAGGCCGAGATTAAAAAGAGGCAGGGCTCCTAAACCTTCTCTGTATTTAGGCCTATTCTCCCTATAATCTCCATTAATCTGCCTTTATCATCGCCTTTCATACCCTTCCAGTCTAAAATAATCTTTTCAACCTTCTCAACTGTGCGCTCTATACACTGTCTGAGCATAGGCTCATCGAGGTGGCTTAAAGCGTATTTTGGAATCATGTGGCCGAAGGCTATATCGCTCGTTAAAGCTATTCGGGTAAACTTATCGTTATAGTGCTGCCCGCCGACGCCTAAAGCCGCTGGATAAACATTTTCGTTTTCAGCCGCCGCCATAGCTCCCCTAGCAACCGCTTCAGCAGCCTTAGGGTCACGCCACTGGTCGATTGAGCTGCCGAGCTCAACAAACATTGCTGGGAAATCCAGCGAGGGGCCGTGATGCGTGCATTCGTAGGAGACTTCGTAGGGGAGGCTCATCTCCTCCTGAGCCTTCTTCATCTCAAGCAAGGCGGCTTTCATGGCGCTTGCCGGCGAAATGGACACTTTTCCAGCTATTCCGCCTAGGGATGCTTCGCCGATGTTTCCCGGAGTGTGGACTGACAGCGTCGGTGTTCCGCTTCTACTGCTGTGCCTCGATATGAATATTGCTATCTTCAGGTCGCTGGGATACGGGATGTCTTGCGTCTTAACAGGCTCATCGTTGACGAAAACGAGCTTAGCCGTCTCCGACCCCCTAACCCTCTTCACGTAAACCGGGTTTCCGAGGAAAAGCTCATCGCCCTCTTTAAACTCAAACAGCTCTATGAGCTTCCTAGCTATATTTAATCCAGCGACATCCATTTTAGAAGCTATGAAAAATATCATCTCTCTCCATCCTTAAAATAAAAAAGGGTATGTTGTTATATCGGTTTATGCTTCCACTAGGGTTTCGGTGCTCCTCACACCGTTTATCCCATTCACTATAGTCGTCGCCTTCCTAAGGTCAGCGTAGTCCCCTGCCTCAAGAAAAACCACTATATCGAACCTTCCATATGTGAAGTACGCTTTTCTTACGCCGCTAACTTTCCTAATGGCTTCTAAAACCGCTTCAGCTTTAGTTGGAACAACCTTCACTAATATACACGCGTTTAACATGGCTTCCACCCCAAATTGCTAAGCCTCTATCTCCACAAGGGTCTCGGTGAAGACGACGCCGCTCAACCTACCGATCCTAAGAACCGTTGAGCCCAGCTCCTTCATGTCTGCAGCCTCAATGTCCGCTACAACATCGTATCTTCCTAAAACTGGAAAAACTCTTTTAACGCCTCTTAACTGTTTCATCGCTTTAACAACATCCTCAAATCTTCCATGCTCAGTCCTTATCAACACGCATGCTGAAACCAAAAGCCGCCCCCCATACCTTAATATATGTTTTAGCTGACAAAAGATTAATGCTTTTTGGTCAACGTTTTACCCTCCATCAAAACAAGTTTATTTCCTACATGCACATAGCCTATGCTGGAAAACTCGGCTTTAAAGGGTAGAGTTAAGCGATATATTTAAATAAAAAGTCGCACTTTCCTTGATAATTGCTGAAAGCGTGGAAGGTCAACGGAATGGCGACCGAATACAGGCATATAGTTCGCATAATAGATAGAGATTTAGATGGGTCGAAAACCCTAGTGGACGCTCTAAGTGATGTTAAAGGCGTAGGGTTAAGGCTGGCCGGCATCATAGCTGAAAAGGTGGGGCTCTCACCCTGGACGCGTATAGGTTATCTTCCTAGCGAAAAGATTGAGGAGATTGAGAAACTCATAAAGAATTTAGATAAGAGCGGTCTCCCAGCATGGCTCCTCAACCGCCGCAAGGACGTCGAGACAGGTGAGGACAGACACATAATTTCCTCAGACATAGATCTACAGGTTAAAGCCGACATAGAGCGCGAGAAAGCCTTGTGGTCTTGGCGCGGCTACCGCCACGCATATGGGCTTAAGGTTCGCGGGCAGAGAACTAGGACTACCGGTAGAACCGGTAAGACTGTCGGTGTAGCCAAGAAGAAGAGGGGATAGATCGCATGGGCGACCCAAAGAAGCCGAAAAAGAAGTATGAGTCGCCGAGATTCCCTTGGAGAAGCGATGTCCTACAGAATGAGCTCGTGCTTCTAGGCCAGTATGGCTTAAGGAATAAGCGTGAACTCTGGCGTGCGAAAACAATGCTGTCAAAGTTTAGAGGGGTCGCCAGATCCCTGCTAGGGATGAGCGCTGAGCGCCGGGTTAAACTTGAGGCTCAGCTTCTCGGTAAGCTGAAGCGTCTGGGGATGCTTCCCGAGAACGCTGTGCTGGACGATGTTTTAGACATGACTGTTGAAAATATCCTTGAGAGGAGGCTGCAGACGATAGTGTTTAGGAAGGGGTTGGCTAAAACGCCCTACCAAGCCCGCCAGCTAATAGTTCACGGCCACATAGCTGTTAATGGCAGGGTTGTTTACTCGCCGGGATACCTGGTGCCTAAAGATGAGGAGGAAAGCGTAACTTATGCGCCTGCAAGCCCGCTCAGCAATCCGGATCATCCATTAAGAATATCTATAGAGGCCGCGCCTAAAGCTGAGGGAGGTGTGAGGGCAGGATGAGCAGCAGGAAGTCCGATTTAAGGTGGGGTGTAGCCCACGTATATAGCTCATATAACAATACGATAGTTCATATAACTGACCTATCCGGCGCAGAGACAATTGCAAGGGCCTCCGGAGGAATGTTTGTTAAAGCCGATAGGCAGGAGTCCACGCCATACGCGGCTATGAGGGCAGCCGCATACGCGGCGCAGGTGGCTAAAGATAAAGGTATAAACGCCATACACATAAAGGTTCGCGCGCCCGGAGGAACCGGGCCTAGGACGCCTGGCCCAGGGGCTCAGGCGGCTATAAGGGCTCTTGCCAGAGCTGGCTTCAAAATGATTGGGCGCATAGAAGAGGTTACGCCGCTTCCTCATGATGGATGTAGGCGTCCTGGTGGGCGTAGGGGTAGAAGAGTATAAGCCTTAAGCCTACAGAGGGTGTTTTCAGGGGAAAGGTTGAAATATTTCTCTGCGCTCTTATGTGAGGAGCAATATAGTATTGCTTAATGTTCCGTCAGCGTAGAGGAACTAGACTATGCGCGTAACAGTGCTTGAGAGGAGCGATTTAACAGCACATTTCATAATTGAGGGTATAAACCCTTCACTGGCCAACACGCTTAGAAGAATAATTCTATCTGAAGTCCCGACGATGGCCATAGACGATATTGTAATATATGAGAACTCGTCGGTTCTACATGATGAGGTTCTCGCTTTAAGGCTTGGTTTAATACCCCTAAAGACGGATTTAGACTCCTACAATCTTCCTGAAAAATGTACCTGTAAAAGCGAGTTGGGTTGCCCTCTTTGTAGAGCGGTATTAACGCTTAACGTTGAGGCTAAGGGCAGTGTGCGCACAGTTTACTCCGGAGACCTTGTTTCAGAAAACCCAAACATAGTTCCGGTAAGCGACAAGATCCCGGTGGTTAAGCTCGCGCCTGGGCAAAAAATAATGCTTGAGGCATATGCTAAGCTTGGCAGAGGGAAGGATCACGCTAAGTGGCAGCCTGTTTCAGCCTGCACCTACAGGTATAAGCCGATAGTGAATATAGATTATGCCCGGTGCGATGGATGCGGGAAATGCGTTGAAATCTGCCCGAGAAAGGTTTTCGCCAAAGAGGGAGATAAGGTTGTCGTCGTAAGGGAGATGGAGTGCACGCTATGCACGGACTGCGTCAGGGTCTGCAGGATTAAGCCCCCACCGATACAGGTAAGCTGGGATGACACCACATTCATATTTTATGTTGAGTCAACAGGTTCCTTACCCGTGGAGCGCATAATTTTTGAGGCGTTAAAAATCTATGAGGAGAAGTTTACTGAATTTATGAAGCTGCTTGAGGGGTTGAGGGAATGAGGAGCGTGAAGACTACAAACCCTAACCTGATAAGATTACTGTACACGTTGAGGAAGGCTGCTAGGAAGAATAATGCCAGAATATGGAGAACCGTGGCCGAACATCTCTCTAAGCCGCGCAGAAGACGAGTGGCGGTCAACTTAAGCCGGATAAACCGCTACACGCAGGATGGCGACGTGGTTGTTGTTCCAGGAAAGGTTTTAGGGTCTGGTTTACTTACACATTCGGTTACGGTTGCCGCATTCGACTTCTCGAGGCAGGCGCGCCAAAAAATAGTTGACGCTAAAGGGAAATGTTTATCCATACCTGAGCTTATAGAATTGAATCCTAAAGGCTCAAATGTTAAGATAATTGGGTGAAAGGGCAGTTGAGCGGTCAAGACAGCGGTAAAATAACTATAATTGATGCGAAGGGTCTTGTGCTCGGAAGGATGGCTAGCGTGATCGCTAAGAGGCTTCTCAACGGAGAGAAGATTATAGTTGTGAACGCTGAGGGCGCGGTTATATCTGGCGATAAATATAGGATAATTCAGCAGTATCACGATTACCTTCAGATAGGGCACCCTGGAAGGGGGCCTCTACACCCCAGGAGACCAGACCGCATAGTTAAGAGGGCTATACGTGGAATGTTGCCTTACAAGCAGCCTCGTGGAAGAGAAGCCTTAAAAAGGCTGAGAGTCTATATGAGTGTGCCGGAGGATCTTAAGGGTAAGCCTATGGAAACCATACCAGAAGCCGACGCCAGCAGGTTGAGGGGGCCGCGTATAACGGTCTCCGAGCTATCTAAGTACATTATCGGTTGAGTGGGAGGTGGATGTGATGCCAGCTTTACCCGCGAAGAAAGTTTTAGTTGTGAGCGGAAAACGGAAAACGGCCATAGCGAGGGCTGTAGTTAAGCCCGGTATGGGTAGGATCCGCATCAACAATATACCTTTAGAAATATACGAGCCTGAAGTTGCACGTTTAAAGATTCTAGAGGTGCTTATGGAAGCCGGCGAAGATGTCTGGAAGGACTTGGATATAAACGTCGACGTTGCGGGAGGCGGCTTCATGGGGCAGGCTGAAGCGGCTAGGATGGCTATCGCAAGGGCGCTTGTAAAATGGACTAAGAGCGCATCCCTGAAATCCGCCTTCCTAAAGTTCGATAGGACGCTGATAGCTGGGGACCCGAGGAGAAAGGAACCTAAAAAGTTTGGCGGCCCAGGCGCTAGGGCCAGGGACCAGAAGAGTTATAGGTGAAATATTGCTTACTTTTAGGAAGGATGAGTGATATGATAATCCCGGTTAGATGTTTCACATGCGGTAAGCTTATTGGAGATAAATGGGAGGAGTTCGCTAGGAGAGTTAAGAGCGGAGAGCATCCGGGTAAAGTTTTAGATAGTTTGGGTTTAACGCGCTACTGTTGTAGGCGCATGCTTCTCTCGCATATTGAAATAATAGATGATATAATAAGGTTTTATGAGAAGATGGCTGAGGTTGAGGAGCAGTGATAAATATGTCAACTTTAATTGAGGATGTCAAAGCCAGAAAAATCTTTAATAGTAGAGGGGAAGCAACAATTGAGGTTGAGATAACCACTGTGGATGGGTTCGGCGTTGCATCGGCGCCCAGCGGCGCAAGCAAGGGGAAAGCTGAAGCCGTAGCGTATCCGCAGGGAGGGGTTGATGAAGCCATAAGAAAGGTTGAGGAGATCATCGCGCCCGAGCTCATAGGCATGAACGCCGACGAACAGGAGGAGATAGACGCACTCCTACATGATGTGGATGGAACAAAGAACTTTATGAATATTGGCGGAAACACCGCCTACGCGGTTTCCTTGGCGGCCGCCGACGCCGCAGCCAACTCATATAATATGCCGCTTTTCCAATATCTGGGCGGATATCTGGCGTGTCAGCTGCCATACCCTCTTGGAAACGTCCTCGGCGGCGGGAGGCATGCTCTGGGTAAAGCTCCCGACATACAGGAGTTCCTTGTCCTACCGGTAGGCGCCCCAAACTTCATGGCGGCGGCTGAGGCAAACGTTCGGGTTCATAGGAAGGTTAGAGACTTGCTCGTTAAGGTGGATCCGTATTTTACTGGTGGGAAGGGCGACGAGGGGGCTTGGGCTCCAACCATACCTAACGAGAAGGCGCTTGAGGTTGTCTCAAAGGCGTGTGAGGAAGTATCCAGCGAAGTCGGGTTTGAATGTAGGGTTGGGCTGGATGTGGCTTCATCATCATTGTGGGATCCGGATAAACAGCGGTACATATATGTGAATGAGGGCGTTGAAAGGGATCCGGGCGAGCAGCTAGATTACATCTTAGACTTAATAGGAAAATACAGGCTTATTTACGTTGAGGACCCATTCCACGAGGAAGATTTCGAAGGTTTCAGCGAGCTCACATCTAAGGTTAAGGGCTGCTTGATCTGCGGGGACGACCTATTCGTTACAAACGAGGATCGCCTAAAGATAGGCGTGGAGAAGAGGTCTGGAAACGCCATAATAATAAAGGTGAATCAGGTCGGAACCTTAACGGGTGCTTGGAAGGCGGTTAGGCTCGCTAAGGAGAGCGGCTACGTGCCCATAGTCTCCCACAGGTCTGGTGAGACAACAGCCTTCCACATCGCGCATCTAGCCGTAGGTTTCGGCTGCCCCATAATAAAGACGGGCGTTGTAGGCGGCGAGAGAATAGCTAAAATCAATGAGCTAATATACATTGAAGAGATCTTGGGCGAGAAAGCTAAAATGGCTAGGTTAAAAGTTTAGGTTTACTGGGGATGAAGATATTGATGCCTGAAGATAAAACTAAAGATGAGACAGATGCCGTGGCCGCTGAAGCCCTTCTTCTGCCGCAAGACGTCCTCCTCTCGGCTGGAGTACACATTGGAACAAAGATTAAGACTAGGGATATGGAGCCCTTCATCTATAAGGTTAGGGGCGACGGCTTATTTGTCCTGGATATAAAGAAGATTGATGAGCGAATAAGGATCGCGGCAAAGTTCCTCAGCAGATTTGATCCGCCGAAGGTCGCTGCAACAGCCGTTAGGCTCTATGCCAGAGAGCCCGTCGCAAAGTTCTGCGAGTACACTAAGGCGACACCTATTCTTGGAAGATTCATTCCGGGATTGTTCTTGAACCCGCTTTACCCCGGCAGGATTGAGCCGGACGTTGTTCTGGTTTCAGATCCACGCGCGGATGCTCAAGCCATTAGGGAAGCCGTTAAAATAGGCATACCGGTTGTGGCTTTATGCAGTACGGATAACGATTTCACAAACATAGATCTGATTATACCGACAAATAATAAGGGTAGAAGAGCCCTCGCAGTAATATACTGGCTGCTGGCCAGGCAGATTTTACGCGAGAGGGGTGAGATCCCGCCCGACGGAGACCTTCCAGTGCCAATAGACGAGTTTGAGGTTAAGCTCGTCGAGAAAACTCAGGCTCAGCAGGAGAACATCTGAAAAACCCTATTTTTTTAAGCTAACACTTTATATTTTCGGAGAACCCTTATTCTAGATTGATTACGGAGGAGAATACTCTGTCACCTAAAATCAGGTATGCAAAGTATGCTGGGAGCTTTTACGCTGGCTCAAAAACCTCCTTAAGTAGGCAGATAGAGGAGTGCTTCACACATAGGTTCGGCCCGGGCAAGGTTCCGGCCGTGGCTGAAAAAGGCCCCAGAAACATAGTTGGCCTCATATGCCCCCACGCGGGCTACATGTATTCCGGCCCGGTGGCCGCTAACGCGTATTACCGCCTAGCCCTAGACGGAAAAGTTGACGTCTTCGTTATTTTGGGGCCGAACCATCAAGGTATTGGAAGCGGCGTTGCCATAATGGATCAGGGTGTGTGGCGCACACCCCTCGGAGACGTTGAGGTTGACAGCGATCTGGCCAAAGAGGTTCTCCGCCAATCAGACATAATTGATGTGGATGATTCAGCGCACGCCTACGAGCATTCAATAGAGGTTCAGCTGCCTTTCCTACAGTACATTTATGGTCTAGCTGGCTTATCGTTCAAGTTTGTTCCAATATGCTTTCTAATGCAGGATCTGGAGACTGGGCGAGAAGTTGGCAGAGCGCTGGCTAAAGCCATACAGAACAGGAACGCTGCCATAATAGCTTCAACGGATTGGACCCACTATGAGCCGCATAGGCAGGCATATGAGAAGGACATGGAGGCCATAAAAGCGGTCATACAGCTTAACGAGGAGCTCTTCTACTCAATTTTAGAGTCGTGTAATATAACCGCCTGCGGCTACGGCCCAGTGGTAGCCTTAGTATCCGCCGCGAAGGAGGTTGGCGCCAAGAGCGCTGAGCTGCTCAGCTATAAGACTAGCGGAGACATAACGGGAGACAAATCCGCAGTCGTAGGTTACGCCGCCATCATGATAAGCAGGTAGAAGAAAAGGGGCCCCATTTGAAGAGCCTATCTAAGGCTTCAGCTCCGGCGAAGGTTATTTTATTCGGCGAACACTTCGTCGTCTACGGTAAGCCATCGGTAGTTATGGCGATAAACCTGAGGGCTTACGCCACCGCGAGGCCAGAGAACAGCGGAAGAATAATTGTTGAATCTAAATCTATGCGCGTCTCAGGATTATTCACAATCGACGGAGCCTATCAGCCGATCATGGGGGGCCTAGAGGGCGGGGAGAGACTTCTGCCAATATACGTCGCAGCCAGAAAAATTCTGTCGCTTGCAGGGGAAGGTAATTTGGGGGTCAGAATAGAGGTTGACTCCTTAATCCCGGTTGCAGCTGGGCTGGGCTCATCGGCCGCTGTCTCCGTGGCTTCTGCAGCCGCTGTGAGCAGCCTTCTCGAACTAAATGTTGGTGAAGACGATATTTTTAGAGCCGCGTTTGAAGCCGAGAGAACAGTCCACGAGAACCCGTCCGGCGTTGACCCGGCAATATCAACCTACGGCGGGCTCATAGTTTACCGTAAAGGCGAGGGCATAAGGCGCCTTGACGCCAAGCTAGATCTACCGCTGATCATCGGTGACACATGTGTTAAGCGGATAACCGGAGAAATGGTTCTACGTGTCAGCGAGGTAAGGAAGCGCTATCCAAATGTGGTGGATAGGATAATGGATTCAGGCGAAGCCATAGTTGACCTAGGCGTTAAAGCCCTCCAAAACGGCGACCTTGAGACCATAGGTGACCTAATGAACATCAACCACGCGCTCCTATGCGCCTTAGGCGTATCCAACGAAATGCTCGACAGGCTTATTTACGCCGCTAGGAGGGCTGGGGCGCTCGGCGCGAAGCTAACCGGAGCTGGCGGAGGAGGCTGCATCATAGCGTTGTCCCCTCCAGGGAAAACTGATCAAATCGTTGAGGCTATTAGGAGCGCAGGTGGAAGAGCGTTCATAACATGTATGAGCCGGGAGGGCGTTAGGGTTGAGCAGTAATCTGACGATACTTAAGCTGGGCGGGTCGGTTATAACGTTTAAGGATAAAGCGTTAACCCCAAACATGAACGCGATAGAGCGGCTTGCCGAGGAGATATCTGAGGCGCTGGAGGCGCAGCCTTCACGGCTGATAGTAGTTCATGGGGGAGGCAGCTTCGGGCATCCGCTGGCAGCCGAATACAAGATTCCCAGCGGCCTTAAGGAGCCGATCCAAATGATAGGTTTCTCTAAAACGCATAACGCTATGATCTCGCTGAACGCTCTGGTTGTCGAAGCCCTGCTCAATAAAGGGCTTCCAGCGTTCAGCTTAGCGCCATCATCATTCATAGTTACTAGGAGCGGCAGAATCCATAGCCTTTACATGGATGCGCTGGAAAACGCTGTTAAGCTAGGCTTCATCCCAGTCCTATACGGCGACGCTGTCTTCGACCGTGACGCTGGCTTCGCAATACTCTCAGGCGACCAAATAGTATCTAGGCTGGCCGTTGAGTTGAGCGCGAAGAGAATAATTGTCGGTGTCGACGTTGACGGCCTATATACGGCTGATCCGAAGGCGGATTCCAACGCGCGGCTGATCGCGGAGATAACCGTCGACGACTTAGAGAGCTTAGTGGGCAGGGTTGGCGGCTCAAGATTCATTGATGTGACGGGTGGAATGATGGGGAAGCTCTCTGAATTGATGGCTCCGGCATCTGTCGGCGTCGAGGTGCTCATTATAAATGCTTTAAAGCCTAGTAACGTTTATAGAGCCTTGAAGGGTGAAGAGGTTATTGGAACAAGGATCATTAAGAGATGAAGGAAAGAGGGGCGTAAACAAGATAACGAGTAGGAAGGAGGATCACTTAAGGATATGCCTTGAACGGGATGTTGAGGCAAAAAGCATAACGGCTGGGTTTGAGGACGTTTTCCTAATACATAGGGCTCTTCCAGAGGTAAACCTAGACGACGTGAGAACCGAAACAGTTTTCCTAAACCATAATTTTTCAGCCCCAATAATAGTTGAGGGTATGACCGGTGGAACAGAGAGATCCATAGAGATAAACGCTGCAATAGCTAGGGCTGTTGAGGATCTGGGTTTAGGCATGGGCGTTGGAAGCCAGAGGGCGGCGCTTGAAGACCCCAGCCTAGAGCGAACATATAGGATTGTTAGGGAGAAGGCTCCCACAGCCTTCATAGTCTCCAACATAGGCGCCCCCCAGCTCGCAGCCGAGAACAATATTTCCAAGATAAGGCGCGCCGTCGAGATGATTGAGGCTGACGCCCTAGCAGTGCACTTGAACCCCCTCCAAGAGGTTGTTCAGCCGGAGGGCGAGAAAGTTTACGCTGGAATAATAGATAGGATAAGGGTGCTCGCCGGTAGCCTAGATGTGCCCGTAATAGTTAAGGAGACTGGCGGAGGCATATCGGCCGAGGTCGCTAAGATGCTTGAGGAGGCTGGCGTAGCCTGCATAGATGTCGCTGGGGCTGGTGGAACAAGCTGGGCTGCCGTCGAATATTATAGGGCTGTTGAGCAGGGTTCTCCACTTAGCCGCGATCTCGGATTGATGCTTTGGGACTGGGGCATACCGACGGTCGTAAGCCTAGTTGAAGTTACGCAGACCGTAAAACTGCCGGTTATAGCGTCCGGCGGAATAAGATCCGGGATGGATGTGGCTAAATCCATAGCCCTAGGGGCTTCGCTGGCAGGGATCGCTAAGCCAATCCTTGCTCCCGCTTACAGAGGATACGAGGAGACGAGAAGCGCCTTAAACACGCTGATCATCCAGTTGAGGAGCATAATGTTTCTGGTGGGCGCGGACTCAATAGAAAAGTTGAAGAGGACGCCCCTAATAATATTGGGGAGGACAGCCGAATGGCTTAAGGCGAGAGGATTTGACCCCGATGTTTACGCTAGGAGGAGGATTTAGAAGAATATGGCTCAAATAGACGTAGAGGCTTTACTTGAAGAGAAAGCCAAGATCATAAACGAGCGTATTGAAAAATATCTGCCGCGAACGCTCTCCGGGGAAACGTTGATCTTTAAGGTTATTCCGCCAAGATATCGGCTGGACTTCGAAGCGTTAAATAAGGCTGTGAGCGCGCCCCTATGGGATTTCCTTGACAGGGGCGGTAAACGCTGGCGCCCCGCCCTCTTCCTGCTGATATATGAGGCTTTAGGCGGAAGCGACATGGAGGATGCTTTAGACTTCGCAATAATACCGGAGGTTATCCATAACGGCACGCTTATAGCGGACGACATCGAGGACTCGTCTGAAATGAGGAGGGGTAAGCCATGCACATACAGGATTTTCGGATTAGACGTCGCCATAAACCTCTCGCAAGCCATGTACTTCCTGCCCCTAATAGTTCTAAGCGAGAAGGGCGATAAAATACCGGCTGAAAAGGCTAGAAAACTATATCAGATATATGTGCATGAGATGGCTAACCTAAGCCTTGGTCAGGCGATCGACATAGCTTGGCATAGGGGTTTAGTTCAGGCGGAGAACCTGACTGAAGAGCATTATCTGCAGATGTGCGCCTATAAGACTGGCACCCTAGCTAGGATGGCCGCTAAGATGGCCGCTGTTTTAGCCGGTGCAAGCGAAGAGACCGCAGAGAAGATCGGGTTTTTCGCAGAGTCCATAGGAGTATCATTCCAGATCCAAGACGACATCTTAGACATTGTCGGTGAAGAGTTCGCTAAGGGGAAAGGCGGCTTAGGCATGGATATAACTGAGGGGAAAATAACGCTGATGGTGCTTCACGCCCTAAGGAAAGCCGACAAAAATGATAGGGAGGAGCTGCTGAGAATACTTGGCATGCACACGCGGGACGAAGCCTTAAAGAAGAAAGCCATCGAGATAATCAAGAAGTATGGTGCAGTCGAATACGCTAAGCAGGTTGCGT
Organism: Candidatus Bathyarchaeia archaeon; assembly: GCA_038882715.1. NCBI lineage: Archaea > Thermoproteati > Candidatus Bathyarchaeota > Bathyarchaeia (SeqCode) > Bathyarchaeia archaeon. The sequence continues at coordinate 14,925 of JAVZNR010000003.1, read as the reverse complement.
CAAAGATAGTTGAGGACAGCTGGAAAGCCGTAGAGAATCTTCTACCCGAGTCTGAAGCAAAGAAAAAGATTAAGATGCTCGCAGAGTATCTTATCCAAAGAAAAATTTAGTTCAGATGAAGCCCTATCGGGGAGCTGTCTGCCTTGAGCGCCCAGAGGATAGATCTAAGCTCTATTAAGGAAACTATAAGGAAACTAGCCTTACTGAACGCTGTCTCTTATGGCGGAAAAGCGCAGAGCAAACCTGTTGTGGGCAAGCTGCTCGGTGAAAAGCCCGAGCTCAGAAGCATGGCTAAGGAGATTCTGGCCATAGTGGACAGCGTAGTTCAGGAAGTTAACAGCATGTCCCTTGAAGAACAGAAGAGAACGCTGGAGGCTCTATGGCCTGAAGCCTTAGCGGCAGAGCGTATGCGTGAGAAAACCGCGGAGAAAACTCTTCCGCCACTGCCGAACGTTGAGAAGTATGGGCGTGTTGTAACGCGGTTTGCGCCTAACCCAGACTGCGTTCTCCATCTTGGTTCAGCTAGAGCGATAGTACTTTGCCACGAGTACGCGCGCATGTATAATGGGCGCTTCATACTGAGATTCGAGGACACCGATCCGAGGCTTAAGAGATCCTCGCTGCAGTTCATGGATCTGATCAGGAAGGATTTAGAGTGGCTGGGCTGCGTTCCAGACGAGGAGTATATTCAAAGCGATAGGATAGAGATCTACTACGAGCACGCGGAAAAGCTGCTTAGAGACGGCTACGCGTACATATGCACATGTAAGCCGGAGGATTTCCACAGCATGGTTGTGGCCGGCAAACCCTGCGCATGCAGAGGCCTAACACCGGAGGAGAACCTGCGCCGATGGGAGCGCATGTTGAGCGGAGCGTACGCTGAGGGCGAAGCGGTTATGCGCATAAAAACTGATTTAAGCCACCCAAACCCCGCTGTCAGGGATTGGCCGGCCTTCAGGATAATAGATACGAGGAAGCATCCCCATCCGAGGGTTGGATCAAAGTACCGCGTCTGGCCCCTATACAATTTTGCGTGCGGGATAGACGACCACTTAATGGGGATAACCCACATTATACGCGGGAAAGAGCATTTAACAAACCAGGAGAGGCAGAAATATCTGTACAAGTATTTCGGCTGGGCTTACCCTGAGGCAATACATTACGGGAGACTTAAAATTGAGGGCGCCTCACTAAGCAAGTCAAAGATAGTTAAGGGCGTTAAGGAGGGGCTTTATACGGGTTGGGATGATCCGAGGCTGGCGACTTTTCTGGCGCTTAAGCGCAGGGGGATAACGCCTGAAGCCATAAAGAGACTCATAATTGATATAGGGCCTAGGCCGGCTGACATAACTATAAGCTGGGACAATTTATACGCCTACAACAGGAAGATAATTGATCCGATAGCTGACAGATATTTCTTCGTATGGGATCCGGTTAAGCTGCTGGTTAAAGGTGTCACGAAAGAGTTTACGGCGCATATACTATTACATCCAGATCGCCCCGAGAGAGGCTATAGGGCCTTCAGCATAAAGCCTTTTGAAGGAGCCTTCAGCTTTCTGGTGTCCGGCCAAGACGCTGAGAAGATGAAGGCTGGCGATGTTGTGCGCTTAATGGAGCTCTTTAACGTGAAGATAGAGCATGTTGGCAAAGACCGCATAGATGCGTCGTTTCACAGCGAGTCGTATTACGACGCTAAGAAGGTTGGCGCACCGCTAATCCATTGGCTTCCGGAGGGGAGCGGAATACCATGCCATGTTTTCATGCCCGACAACTCCATAGTGAGCGGTCTTGTTGAGGAGTCTTTTAGGGCTGTTTCAGTGGATAAGATTGTTCAATTTGAGCGTTTCGGCTTTGTTAGAGTTGACAGCGTGGGTGAAAAGATAACAGTCTTCTTCGCCCACAAATAGACTCAAGATTAAAGCTTATTAACGCTTTCTCACCAGTATATTTTTGACGTATCTCAACCTTTCATGAGAGGGTTTAAGCGATGAAGATAGCTATATGCGGTTATTTAGGTTCAGGGTGTACTGAGGTTGCTGAGATACTTGCCGGAAAGTTTGGGCTCGATGTTTTAAACACGAGCAGGATACTTACAATGATAAAAGATTTTGAAACGTTGAGCAGATCCGGAGAGGTTGACATAGATCTCATAATAAAAAATAAGCTTGAGGAGATATTGCAGCAGAGAGACAACATAATAATTGAGGGGAGATCCGCCTTCTTCCTACTTGACAGAAAAGATATAATAAAAATCTTCTTAAACGCCTCCTTAGAGGAGAGAATTAGACACGTAGCCAGCAGACGCGGGATACCCTTAGATGAGGCGCGTGAAGACGTTGAGAGAAGCGATAGGGATCGAAACGTCATTGTTAAAAGGTTCTTTAATAAGGATGAGGTCTCCTCAGAGGACTTCGACTTCTCGATAAGGACAAACGCGAAGACTTTTGCTAAAGTAGCTGACATTATCGCCGACGTCATTAAGAGCTTGTCGGCGATGCGATCATCTTAAAAGCATATGCGCCCAAACAATCTAATTGACGCAGGTAGTTCCCCACAATGATAGTTTCTATACCATATGGGAAAACCCTAGTTGATCTAGATCTGCCGGATGAGAGGGTCATATCTATTTTATGGTCTAGGGATTTCGACCGCAAGATCGATGAGGTCAAAGTTGTCCAAGACGCGTTAAGTAATCCCATAGGATGCGGCCGATTAGCAGAATTATCTCTAGGTAAGCGTAGCGTATGCATTGTCGTAAGCGATTACACGAGGGCTACGCCGAACAGGGTTCTTCTCCCACCGATAATTGAAGCCCTTAAAAGCGCCGGTGTGAAAGACAGGGAGATGAAGGTTCTGGTGGCTTATGGGCTTCATAAGCCGGCTCCGAGAGATCTAACTCTAGAATTTCTCGGCGGAAACATTATTGGGGATATAGACGTTATAGACCATGACGCCGAGAGCGAAAGCGAGCTTGTTTATGTTGGTGAAACATCTTTCGGAACAAGGCTGTCTGTTAACCGCCACTTAATTGACTCAGACCTCATAATACTCACGGGGCTCATCGAACCCCACTTTTTCGCCGGCTATAGTGGCGGGAGAAAAGCGATACTGCCCGGCGTGGCCAGCAAGGAAGCAATCTTCAACAACCATGGTTTTAAGATGATAATGCATCCGCTTGCACGCTACGGCGTTCTTGAAGGCAACCCTATACATGAGGATATGGTTGAAGCTGTGAAGATAACTCGGAGACAAATGTATGTTGTCAATGTTGTTATTGATAAGAGGCATAGGGTTGTGGGGGCTTTTGCAGGCGACGTGTTTAAGGCTCATAGGGAGGGCGTACGTTTCCTAGACAAATATGTTAGAGTAAAGGCGCCCCTGAAAGCGGATATTGTTGTGACTAGTAATGGAGGCTATCCTCTTGACAGAGATTTATATCAGGCTGTTAAGGGTATGGCGACCGGGGAGCTGGTTGTTAGGAGGGGCGGAGTCATAGTGATGTTCGCTGAATGTGTTGATGGCGTAGGTAGAGGGCACGAAGAGTTCTATAGGCTTATGGCTGAATCTAAAACGCCGGACGAGGTTTTAGAGAGGATAAGGCGCGAGGAGCCGATCAAGGATCAGTGGGAGGCGCAGATACTGGCGAAAATACTGAAGAATGCGAGGATCATCCTTGTAACAAGGAACATTAAGCATAGCGTGATTGAGGAGATGCATATGATCCCCTCCTCAAGCCCTGAAGAGGCTATTGAGGAGGCGTATAGGATTGCTGGAAGCGATGCGAAGATAATCGCTATACCTGAGGGGCCATACATTATACCGTCTGTTGAAGATTAGTTTTCTCCGCTTCTTCAGCGCGGAAAAACGCTGTTATAAGCATTCTCCTATTAAAGTTTAACCGCAACATATATAGGGAGAAACTTATAGTTTTTAGGTTTAAAATATATGAAACCGAAAGTTAAGTTGATGAGGTTGAATATATATGCCGAAACCATTCTACGTTAAGTTTGATGTTCCAAGCGAGCTAGTGAACGCGGTTTACGAAGCCGTGCAAATATCCAGCAGGACCGGTAAAGTTAAGAGGGGGACAAACGAGACAACGAAGGCCGTTGAAAGGGGATTGGCGAAGCTCGTCGTCATAGCTGAAGACGTTGATCCACCTGAGGTCGTAGCCCACCTGCCGCTGCTATGCGATGAGCGAAAGATACCCTACGTGTACGTTCCAAGCAAAGCTAAGCTCGGTTCAGCCGCCGGAATAGAGGTTGCGGCAGCATCAGTATGCGTGATTGAGCCCGGCGAGGCAAGCGATCTCATTAAAGAGATTGTGAGCCGAGTCCAAAAGATTAGGGGAGGCTAAACCTATTGAGTCGTAAGGCGGCAAGGCGGGAAGAAGCCGAGGAAGCCGGAGAAGAAGCCCCGACGCCAGCTGAAGTAATACAGATAATTGGCCGCACCGGCGTAACCGGCGAAATAGAGCAGGTTAGAGTCCGCATACTTGATGGGCCCGATAAAGGCAGGATAATTACGAGGAACGTTAAGGGGCCTGTTAGGTTAGGCGACATATTAATGCTGAGGGAGACCGAGAGGGAGGCTAGAAAAATAAAGTGATCTTCCACCTTTAGGGAAGGTTGAAGGAGCGATGCCTAGACCCAGAAGATGCTCGTTCTGCGGACACGAGTTCAGCCCCGGAACAGGAATAATGTACGTTAATAATGATGGCACCATACTATGGTTCTGCTCAAGCAAATGTAGAAAGAACCATCTATATTTGGGCCGCGACCCCCGTAAACTGAAGTGGACAGCCTACTATGGGCAGGAAGAGAGAGCCGGTAGAGAAAAAGCCTCAACCGCCAAATCCTAAGTTTTCTTTAGTAGGCGTTGTTAGAAGAGCGGTGGTACGAAGACCGTTAGGATCGTTATAGGCTCAATGACTTCAATTAAACTGTGCTTTACGCCTTTAGGCACGTATGTGAATGTTCCCTCGCTTATTTCTTTTTCACCTAAACCCTCAATGAACATTATGGCTTTACCCTTAATGCAATACTCTATCTGATCATTCTCCTCGTGGCTGTGTATGCCGATTTTATCGCCTCTACCCAGCATGCTCAGCCTAACGCTGGCTGTAGCCGTATCAAGTTTAGATAAGAGTATTTTTGTTGGGAAAGGTGTGCCGGAGCTGAAAGGCACCTCGCTCTCACGCCTAATTACCGGCTTCAACGCGAACCCCCGCAGAAACTTTAACCTCAATAATGGTTCCTACTTAACTCTTAAAAGGGTTTCGTTCTTAAACCGTTTATCCCACGCTCAGCTCAACCCTCTCAAATCTCTTGAGGGACAAGTCGCCGGGCTTCTGCGGAACAATTTTCATCACCGGTTTTGATGACGGGAACAGGTAAAGCGATAATCTAACCGGTCTACCGTTAAGGCTGAATGACACGTTGGAGCACTCGGCTAAACACATGCCGTTGAAAACCGATTTTACTGAACCCAAAGTCACACCTAAAAATTTCACCTCCTCCCCGAGCTTCGGGGTAAAGTCCACATGAACCCCAAAGAAACCATAGTGCGGTATGCCTCCATCTACGAGTCCAATTTTTTCGCCTACGCTAACCGGTACGCCGCGTTCAACATCGCTGCCCAAGGCGATTAAAGAGTACTCGCGCCTAGACTCTATAACGACGCCCTCTATTTGACTCTGGCTTAGCGCATCTCCGCACTCTTCGCTTATCTCAATTAGCCTTTTAACCCTATATCCGCCCCTCGCACGGATAGGGTCGTTTGGCTGCCTAACCTCCACGTGAATGTGTGGATCTGTCCAGAAATCAAAGAACCCCGACCTTATTAGGGCTCCTATCCGCCCGCCTACAGCCACTTCATCGCCAATGTCAACTGAGGGCTTAACGTGAAGTATCTTTATGAATCGTTCTTTATTCTCTAGGCTTCTCAGTATGACTAAGTAGTCTACTTTGGAGCACCCGAAACCTCTATCCTCAAAGTAGTCAACCTCCTTTATGGCTACAACCTCGCCGGAGACCGGTGACGGCGCGTTTTCCCCGAATTCAAGGTTTGGGTAAATATCTACGCCAGTACAGTTGCGGTGCGGAAAGTATGGGCTGTTAAAGAATGAAAATCTACCGCTTTTAGGACAATAAATGTTTACGCCCTCGGAGCACGCCACCGCGATCATGTCCACGTTCGGCATAAAATCGAGATAACAGTCAATTATTAATAACTCTTCCCCTCACTCTACATTATGCCGGGGGTTGAAACGCCGTGAGCCACGATTTAATTAGTAGGTTTAGAAGCATTAGGGTTGCCGACGTCGTAGACGCTCTAGATAGATTCGGTTTCCATGAGAAGACGCTGGTTTCACGGGATATACGCCCGATCTACTCGGGTATAAGAATCGCTGGCTTAGCTTTAACTGTTCAGGCCAGAAAGGTTCAGGAGGAGATCCCGTCAATGAGTCCAGAAGAGTACGATAAGTATGCTGAAGAGTGGTATAGGGTTAGAGCCAACTACGATCTCTTCATGAGGAGCGCTGGTCCCGGAACAATCATAGCCATTAATTGCGATGGATGTTTAGACGTTGGCTTCTGGGGTTCAATGATAGCTCTGGTCGCTAAGGCTAAAGGTGTTGAAGGCGTCGTTCTGGACGGCGGCTGCAGGGATACTTGGGAGATCCAGCGCATAAGGTTTCCGGTTTTCTGTAGGGCGATAGGCAGGACTGAGGTTGTTGGCAGACTTGAGATAAAGCCGGAATTCATCAATATCCCCGTTTCTATAGGCGGCGTAACGGTTAATCCCGGAGACATAGTTGTCGGCGACGACGATGGCGTTGTGGTGGTTCCGAGGAAAATAGCTCTCCAAGTGGTTGAGAGGGCGGAGAGGCAGATGGCTATGGATAGAGCCTCGCAGAAGCCTTATCTAGATATGCTCGGCTTAACTCTTTAAGCATGATGGTGAGCATCTATGGAGTTTAAGAGCGCTGTGCAGATAGGTATAGTCGTGAGCGATATTGAGAAGGCTAGGGAAACGTGGGCTAAACTGCTTGGATTAGAACCGCAGCCGATAATTGAGACTGAGGACTGGGAGCATACACGGATGACTTTTAGAGGTAAACCCTCACGTGGAAGAGCTAAGCTAACCTTCTTCAGGCTAGAGAACATCGTTATAGAGCTGATCCAGCCTCTAGACGGCCCAAGCACTTGGAGCGATTTCCTCGAGAAGCACGGCTGCGGCATCCATCACATAGCGTTCACAACCGATAATGCTGATGAGCCTGCTAGGAGGATTCTGAGCCTAGGTGCGGTTGAGGAGCAGAAAGGGATGTTTAAGGGCGGCGGATACATTTACCTAGACGCTAGAAGAAGCCTTGGAGCGATTCTGGAGCTCCTGTACTATATGAGGGAGGGATGAAAGATAAGTCTTATAGGAGGCGCGGCTCAATGGAGTATTTTACGGCTGAAAGAACTGGTAGAATATTCCTCTTAAGGCTTGATCCGGGGGACTATGTTTTAGAGAGCATCAACGAGCTCGTGAAGAGGGAGGGGATAAAGGATGCAGTAGTCTTTTCAGCCATTGGAACACTGAGCGAGTGCGTACTACACATGGTTACGACAACGGGCTATCCGCCGAAAGAGTTCTTTAAGCGTTGGAAGGATACACCATTAGAGCTAGCGTCGGTGATGGGCATAGTAACCGATGGGAAACCGCATCTTCACGCCGTAGTGTCAGATAAGGATTACGCGTATGCTGGACACTTGGAAGAAGGTTGCCGGACACTATATTTAGCTGAGATAGCGATAATAGAGATAGTTGGCGCAAACCTAACAAGAAAACGCGATGAAAAAGGCATCTTAAGGCTAAAAAGTCAGTCCTGAAGCCCAGCGTACAATAAGCCTTAAACGCGCATAATTCCAGATTTCTCCATCCCATTCATTTCCACTAAAAATCGCTTAAGGACAACTTTATATTTTATGTTGGTTAATCTTAAATTATGTTAAAGTATGTTAAGCGGGTTGGCCCAAAGCATAGGCTTGAAAACCGCAGAGTGGCTATAATAGTTGCCCATGAATTCGAGGATGTAGAGCTCCTTTATCCGTTTTTAAGGCTCAGCGAGGAAGGGGCAGAGGTGGTCATAGTTCCAGTTGAGAGGGGGCTTCATCCCAGACCATCCGTTAAAGGTAAACCCGTGACCGGACGATATGGAACACCAATACCACTTGAGGTTTTCGAGGAGGGCGGACGCTACGCCATAAAGGGAATAAACGAAATTAACCTAGATGATTTCGATGCACTAATCTTCCCCGGAGGATTCTCCCCCGACTCCCTGAGAATAACGCCTGAAGTCCTAGAACTTGTTAGGAAAGCATATGAGCGGGGAAAAATCTTAGCCGCAATATGCCACGGCCCCCAAATTTTAATATCCGCTGGGCTAGTGAAGGGTAAAAGGGTGACAAGCTACGCGGCGGTTAAGGATGATTTGGTGAACGCTGGAGCCATATTTGTGGACGAGCCTGCCATCAGAGATGGAAACATAATAACCGGTAGGGTGCCGGACGACCTACCGGAATTCTGTCAACTCATAATTGAGGCCTTATCTTAATCGAAAGAATCTTAAAGCTGATCGCCTCGTTAACCACAGCGATCAGGATAAATCATCCGTATCCTTTAAGCCCTAAGGATGCTAAAGCATCAATAGAATATTTGTTATGCTCACGCTTTAAATGCTCATTAAACTAAATTTATTTTGAGGTGAAATCTTGAAGAGAGTCATAAATCTAGACGGCTTATGGAAACTTCAGCATTTTGATTTCGGTGTCAGTAATGGACAGTTTAGGGAGGACTACGATGATTCATGGTGGCTTGATGCTAGGGTTCCAGGCGAGGTTCACGAAACACTGCTAAACTATAATTTAATTGAGGATCCTTTCTATGGCAAAAATTGTGATGGAAGGGAGTGGGTTGAAAGGGTAGATTGGTGGTATCGATGCAGATTTTATGTGCCGGAAGAATTTAGGGGCGGAAGAAACCTTTTGGTTTTTGATGGTTTAGATACCTTCGCGAATATTTGGCTTAATGGGAAGCGTTTGGCTGATAGCGAGGACATGTTCACGCCGTTATCGATAGATGTATCGGAGCATCTTAAGTATGGGGAATATAATGTTTTGGCGGTTAGGCTTGGCGCACCATGGTATGAGACCATAAGGCGGGCTGGAGGCTTCAGCGAGAAGAACCTCCTATGGAACGGAAGCTACGTTCGACTCTATGCTCGAAAGGCGCAGTATCAGTATGGATGGGATTGGGCCGTTAAACTTTTAACGGTTGGCATATGGCGGAGCGTAAAACTAATCTCTTTCGATAAGGCTTTGATTAGAGACCTATATGCTAGAACCCTAAGCCTAAGTATAGATGAGAATAAGGCTAAAGTGGAAATCTGTGTAGAGATCGATTCGAGAAGCGAGGTTAAAGCCCTCCTAAAGCTGTGTGGGGAATGCGGAGAATCGAGGTTTAACGTGGAGACCACGCTGGATCTTAAGGAGGAAATAAACTCTTATAGGTTCACCCTAGACATTAACAACCCGAAGATCTGGTGGCCCATAGGATATGGTGAGCAGAATCTCTATACTCTTCGCTCCGAACTTTTAATTGATGGGGCCGTTGAAGACGAGTATTGCACCCGTTTCGGAATTAGAACGGTTGAGCTCGTTACAGAATCCAACGAGACCAGTAATGGTAAAGTTTTCTACTTCAAAATTAACGGCGTTAAGGTCTTCTGTAAAGGGGCTAACTGGATACCAGCAGACCTTTTAATCTCAAGGATAAATAGGGAACGCTACTTAGACCTGCTCAAATTAGCTGTTGACGGAAACCATAATATGCTTAGAGTTTGGGGAGGCGGCCTAGTAGAGCACGACGACTTTTACGATTTATGCGATGAGCTCGGAATAATGTTATGGCATGATTTCCAGTTCGCATGTGGACATTACCCAGACGACGAAAAATTCTTAAGAACCATTGAAAAGGAGGTTGAGGCGACAGTTCGAAGGCTTAGGAACCATCCCTCAATAATATTGTGGTGCGGCAACAATGAGAATGAAATGTTCGATTACCTTAGCGGTTTCGGACTAACAAGGCCAAAAATAGATTTTGAAGTAATACCTAAAGTTGTGTCAAGGCTTGACGAATCTAGGCCATATTGGCCTTCAAGCCCATGGGGCGGCAGTAACCCGAATGATATGATGGAGGGTGACAGGCATAATTGGGACGTCTATCACGGCCTAATTCCAATAGAGGGGTACTTGAACGATGAAACCCGATTTATGAGCGAGTTCGGTATGCAGGCGGCCCCTGACATTAAAACTCTGCTAAAGTTCATTCCAACTAATAATCTGTGGCCGATGAACGATTACTGGCTATATCATTATCATGTACCGGAGAAAGTTATACCCTACATGAAGGATTACGGCGAACCGAGGTTTCTACACGAATATGTATTTCTCTCAATGCTTGTTCAAGCCGACGCCCTTAAGACGGCGATCGAACATTGTAGGCGAAGAAAGTTTGGGTGCGGCGGCGTTTTATACTGGAGTTTTAATGCGCCATGGCCAAACATATGCTGGGAGACCGTGGATTACTATGGTAGGCCTAAGATGGGCTTTTACTTCGCTAAAAGAGCATTTGAGCCGGTCATGGTTTCACCGTTATATAGGGCTGGGGTGATTGAGGTATGGGTTATAAACGATGAATTAAACGAGATTAGGGGGATACTTGAGATTAATGTTGTCGATTTGAGAGAGGGGGTCGTAACTAAAAGTTTAAAGAAGGAATTTACGGCGCCAGCCAACTCATCCATTGTTTTAGCGAAGTATAGGCCTGAAGATCTAGGCGTAACCGACCCGTCTAGAACAATTATAGTATTTGACCTAAAAGTCGATGGGAAAACTCGAAGAAACACTCTATTATTAACAAAACATAGAGATATCTCGTTTTCAGAGACGCTCCTTAAATTAAAGGTTTTAGATGCCAGAAGGGAGGATAATGATCTGATAGTAGTGGCTGACGTGGGAACTGACGGATACGCAAGGCTCGTAAACCTAGATGTGAAGGAAGATTATGTTACAAATGCTAGCGACAACTACTTTGACCTGCTACCCAATGAAACTAGGAGGGTGGAGATAAAAGTGAAGAATATGAGGGATAGGGAAAAGGAGCTAACTTTAACGGTGTCAGCATTAAATGCCAAGCAAACCACTCTGAAGGTGAAATTATGTAATTAGAGTTCTTAGATCTATTAGCTGAGGAGATATAAGCCTAGAGAAGCTCGCTTAGAGTACAAGAGAGCAACATAGGACTGAAAAGAAAAAATAATGAGGGATTTTAAGAGAGACTTCAGTATCTTCCATATTCCTCTACGGCCTCTATCAGCGCCCGTAAATTCTCAGGTGGAACCGCCCTCGGGATATCTGCTACGCCGGGCGATAGTATGAAGCCTCCGTTGGGCTTCATTTCGCCCAAAAGACTTTTCACGTACTCCTTAATTTTGTCTGGTGTGGCTTCTAGCAGTAGTGATGGTGGAATCCCCCCATTATACACGTGTGCCCGCCTAAGATTTTCTTCGCTTTCCTGACGTCGGTCTTCTCGAAGTAGGCTATGCCCCAACCTTTAGGCAGCTCCAGTATCGTTTCTAGGTGCGGGTCATGCCATCCCTCAAAGAACACAAGTGACCTTATCCCCTGCCCATAAAGCTCCACTATAATCTTTTTGAGCGTAGGCCAATAAAACTCGTTGTATAATTTAGGTGAAAGGTACTCATTGAGATGTAATGGTATAAACGCGTATTTGGCTCCGGCGGGCTTAAGGGATAACGCAACCTTAATTATCGGTTCAACTAATGCCTCGCATGCCCGCTTAACCTCATCCGGATGCCTGCGGACGTCTAGCAGAGCTCCGGTTGGGTACCTGAGGAAGTCGCCTATGAAATCTAGTGGGGCATAAGCGAACGTTAATGGGAGTGAGGGTATCCCAACCTTAGCCAGATCCGCAGCCGACTCGCCTAGGAACCTAAGGTATCTGGAGGCTTCAAACCCAAGCCTTATTAAGGCAGCGTTAGCCTTAGAAGACCCGGCCTTCTCAAGATTAACGCATGCTCTTGGAAAAATAATCTCGTTTACAAAAGCCACGGGGTCCTCGGACAGCCTACAGTATTCCTTGGCATCCATGAATTGTCCGCCGATAAACTGGAATATGCTGTCTTCAGGGAGCTCTCTACCAGGCCACTTAGTGTACTTGTCTCCTAGAGTGTCATGCATTGGTCCAGTCCAGAACCTGATGGAGGGCGCTATATCCGGATAGTCTGAGAAGGCTAGGGCGAATACGAAGCCTTCAGCCGCTAGGGCTGCAAGGAATACGTCTGCCGGGTACTCGGTTACAAATTTAACCGATACTTCTCGGGCCTTATCGTAGTTGAAATACAATTCGTAGCCTGTAGCGTATTTGCGCAGAATGTCTCCGCAAGTAAATATTATTAACGGTACTCTGTCAGGCTCACTTAGCTCTACAGCCTTCTCGACTCTTCCGAATCTCTCTTTCAAAAGCTCTTCCGGAGGCTTTAATTCCGCCCTCACCATAATGTTCAACCCCCTAAACCTAACATCTCCCTACATTTCTTTACGCCTAGCATAGCGTTATCAGCCCATTCATCTGCGCCAGCATACCGCTTTACGTGCTCGTCCACCCTTCCACCACCAATTATAATCTTAACCCTATCCCTTAACCCGGCCTCCTTTAGGGCTTCAACAGTCTTCTTCATGGACTCGTAGCTTATAGTTAGCAGCCCGCTCATGCCAACTATATCAGGATTATGAACCCTAACAGCCTCAACAAATCTTTCTGGGGGAATATCAACTCCTAAATCTATAACCCTAAAACCAGCGGTCTCCGCAAAAGCCTTAAAAATATTTTTACCTATGTCATGAATGTCGCCTTGAACCGTGCCTAAAACTATCGTGCCAGCCGGCTTAACCTCCCTCTTAAGCTCCGGGAGAATTAGCCTCATAACGCCATTAAATATTTCGCTTGCGAAAACAAGCTCCGAGAGAAAGTACTCGCCCCTCTCAAACCTCTCACCAATAAGCGTTGTCGCCCTCCTACACGCCTCAAGAATCTCGGATGGATCTTTACCCTCCCTGAGAAGAATCTCAACGATCTTGAGAACCCCCTCCTCGTCGAGATTAACAAATGAGTTGACAAGATCCTCTAAAGACAAAAGACCTCACTCATCAATAAGAAGTGTAAGCCGCATATTAAAACCTTACTTTTTCACCCCATGCTTAAACTAGGCTGGGCACGTGTAATCTGGCGAATTAACGATAATTTATATTGAGTGGTTCCCAGCGCACCGAAAAGCTTATCGGCCCTCGCCTTTAGATATAGAGAAGGATTTGTTAAGGCAAGAAAGAGTGAAGCGTTTTGCTACACAAGCCCCTAAATTTAAGCTTGAAGAGTTTCAGCGTCTACATTCTATGTACAGTAGCCGCTATCTTATCTCAATACCTTTTAGTAACCTATTTCATCTCCGAGGGGCTGGTTGACCCAACACATTTAACACTTTTCAGCGGGTTTCCGGAACTACGTATAAGCATTTTATTCCACCTGCTTCCACTAAACGTCATACTCATACTTTTGCTTGACCTAGTTTACTTGATGAGGAATCTGCCAGCATCGCCTAGAACAGCGTCAGCGAAGCCTCATGGCAGACCGCAATCATTAATAAGCCGAGCTTCCACCCTTTTTTCCCGCAGAGATTTCGAGGGCGCATTTATCGCAGTATCCTTATTCCTCATCTCGCTGATCATAACGTTCACACTGTTGTGTCCTTCAGCCCTCTATAACTTTGCAGTAAGCCTATATTTAAGCGGCAGCCTACTTAGAAGCCTAGTTACACAGTTTGGGCAGATGAATTTGCTCTTGAAAGGTTTTATAGGCTCATCAGCCGCCTCGTTTAGAAGAGCCTCCCAGCCTCTGGTTGAAGCGTTAACGGGCATTAATGTCGCGTGGAAGTATCTGCTATGCCAGAATATCGCTGCATGGTTAACTTCAATCGTGGCGCTGGCATACGTCAGATACTGTTCTAAAGCCTCTAAAAGATAAGCGTTTAGAAGATTCCTTCCTCTTCAGCAATCTTTCTTATGGCTTCGTCCCTAGTTAATCCCTGCCTTTCATACTCCCTTATCTTATACTCTAGGGTGAAGGTGCTTCCCCATGTCTTAATGTGTTTTTCGCGTAATCTTCTGTAAAGGTCTTCAACATTCCTCTTGTCGCTCCGCCATCTGGCTCTATCCTCCATGAGTCTTCTCCGCTGATACTCGATCTCTAAGCCTAGAAGAGTGTCGCCAACCCTCCTTAAAAATTCATTTATATCTAGGCTCGTCTTATAGACGAGTAGGGGTATTGCCGCCAACAGTAGAAGAAGCGGGATTAACGACGATAGGGTTATGCTTAATGCTATGAGAATTATAAGAGCAATCAAGATGGTGAGCATAAGCCTACGATAGCTAAACTCGAATTCAAGCGAGCTAACGTCTCCTTCAGGGATCACCCGCATTTTAAGCGTGGCGCCGACCCGCCAGCCGACAGCAGACTTAAACATCCTTCCTTCGCTATCTTCTTCCATAGATCTTTCCGTAAGAAACTGCGGTAAAGCCTCATGAAGCCAATCCGCTGGCACCTTAACGGTTTTGCGAAATTTAGAGGGAAGCCCAAGAGAATACAACTATGTTTCGCCCAAATATCTTATCTTTTCAAAAATAAATTGGTTTTGGTGTAGGGACGTTATAGAAACTTGTTCCTGTTTAAGAAAACATGTATTAGTATGGCTGCGAAGAGAGCCGTGTAGAGGGCCATAGCCAGTAACATTAACGT